>JBCCFC010000275.1:0-12079 GCA_039029935.1 Chloroflexota bacterium | reverse complement strand
GTTTTGGATATACCGAAGCGCAGGCTTGGTTGGATATCACCAATGTCTCTTTGGGCCGTTACACTCGACCACAGTACTTGGTGTTGTCGTATGCGTTGATAGGATTAGAGCGCATGGAGCCAGAGGTGTTGGTAGAAGTGGAGGGCAACACTCAACAGCAGGTGATGCCACGTCAGGACGAATGGACATCTCTTGCCACTAACGATAACTTGGTTCGGCAGGATTGAGACCAAAGCATGCAACAGAAAATCGGTGGGTGATAGACAGCTTATCAATCTCTCTAAACATTCAATCTTTTTACACTTTTACGCTTGACTTCGTGTACGAACAGCGGTATCCTGTTGATGCAAATAAAATACATTTTTTAGCAATAACAGGGGATAACGGATGGAAACGATTCAAACACTCAAAGCAAACTGGCAGCGATTTGCCGAGCGAAATACAGGATACTTCAAAAAATATAGCTTGGAAGCCATCAAATCACTCAGCCAGATAGAGAGTGGGCAAGCCACCAATCTGGAGACATGGAAGTACCGAATTCGCTTTCAGATTGCTCGAAAAGACGAAATTGAAAATCGCTATCAAGACCCTTATGCGATGGATATCGATGCATGGACAGAGGTCGATGAATTATTGGATATGCTGGGCGAAGCCGTTTTTGACCTGCATGACCAGATGGTGGCACAGGATTTGATGAAGCCTGTAGATCACCAAACACTCTGGGATGAGATGTGTGTTGGAACCAGCTGAGTGAATCACGAACATGCCGAGAGGTGATATCATGAATGACCATGAACTTGAATCTTGCGAATACCACGCATAATCAAAATGATGACGCTGCATCGACCCAGCCAGAACCTCAACCATTCACCGCGCCTAGATATCTACACCAATGCTTCTTGGACGGCTGATGCCATTCATGTCTCCTGCTATAGACCGTGACGAAACAAAACGTAACGGTCAGGATTCTTGGACCCTCTAGCTGTATCATCTTTGGAAGTTGTTGTCTTCACTGTCAACGCTTCTTGAACATCCAAAAACATTGTGGTATCCTGTTGAGGAACGTCTGTTTCTTGCCTATTACAAAACAGCGTTCACCGTATGCAGACTGGACCACAATGAGACATCCACAGAGACACATTGCCACACACAACTCATAGTTTGCACTCATGCCATTCACGCATTGAGCGTTTATGGCATTTTTTCATGGGGGCAAAATAGATGAGTACAGTTATAACCACAGATGAGATATCCACCAAAGAACAATTACTCAACGAGTTTCCGCAGGTTGACATCGTGCTGGCCGAGTACAAACCTTGGCCGCGTAACTATAATCAGCATCCTACAGCACAAATCGAAGCCTTGGTCGCTTCGCTGACTACTTTTGGGCAACCCAAGAACATTGTGGTCTGGACAGACTATATCGTCGATGGGCATGGCCTTGTTGAAGCAGCACAGTCGCTGGGTTGGGAAACGCTGCGAGCCAACCAGATACCTGCACATTGGGACGAGTCCAAAGTCGAGGCTTTTCTCGTTGCTGCGAACGAACTGGCAAAAATGGCAGACCCAGACAAAACCAAGTTATCTGAACTTTTAGCTGATATGAACCAGAACGGCATTGACCTCAAAGCAGTCGGTTGGGACCATCAACGCCTTGACGAGCTATTGGCCGAAGTACGCGCCAGTGTGGAGCCGACACCTAGTGAGCCAGTAGATTCAGACGTCGATGTCGATAAAGCCGATGAACTCAAAGCAAAATGGGGAACGGCCTTGGGTCAAGTGTGGCAGTTGGGCGAGCATCGGGTGATTTGTGGAGATTGTGGCAATTCATCGGTATCAAGTCTGCTCATGGGTGATGGCTTGGCCGACTTGCTCTTCACAGACCCACCCTATGGCGTATCAATTGGGGCCAAAAACCGGATGCTCAATGCGTTCGATAAGCATGGCCGAAATCTGGATAACATTGAGGGCGATGACCTCTCGCCAGAGGAGTTGGGTCCTGTCCTCTCGGCAGCGTTTGTGAATATACGGCAGCATCTCTCGGACCAGTGTTCCATCTTTATCACCGCACCACAGGGTGGTGAGCTAGGCGTTATGATGAACTTAGCGTTACGCGATGCAGGCTTACCCATCAAGCATGTCCTGATATGGAAGAAAAATGCAGCCACGTTTTCCATGAATCGGTTAGATTACGACTACCAACACGAACCCATTCTCTTCACATGGACCAAAACGCACAAACGTAGACAGGCTGGGCCATACCAGACCAGTGTATGGGAGGTCGATAAACCACGTGCCAATGATTTACATCCAACCATGAAACCAATTGAATTACCGCTCAATGCCATGCTCAACCACACGGATGTCAATGACATCTGTATGGATATGTATTTGGGCAGTGGCTCAACGCTGATGGCGGCTGAGTCTTGCCAGCGGCGTTGCTTTGGGTTTGAGATTCAGCCAAAGTACGTGGCCGTTATCTTGGAGCGATGGAGTACGGCAACAGGTGGCGTACCTATGCTAGTCGAGTAATGGAAAGATGGGACGCGGACGGGCGCGGAGAAACGCGGAAAAGAAGGAACCGCAGAGAAACGCAAAGAGCGCAGAGTTTTCTCGCAGCGTGTGAGAAGTGAGAGGAGGTGAACGATGAATACCCAAATGCATGAGATGCCAGCGAAAGAGCAGTTGTTGAGCGAATTCCCACAGATAGGTATCGACCTGAACGGATACAAGCCTTGGCCGCGCAATTATAATCAGCATCCCCAAGTACAGATTGAGGCATTAGCAGAATCCCTTAAAACCTTTGGTCAACCCAAAAACATTGTGGTTTGGAATGGGTATATTGTGGATGGACATGGATTGGTGGAGGCAGCACAGTCACTTGGCTGGGCCACATTGCGAGCCAACCAGATTCCTGCACATTGGGACGAAGTCAAAGTCGAGGCGTTTCTGGTTGCGGCCAATGAACTGGCGAAGATGGCGGACCCGGACAAAGCCAAGTTATCGGCGCTATTGGCCGATATGAATCAGAATGGTATCAACTTGAAAGCGGTCGGTTGGGATAGCAACCGTCTCGACGAGCTATTGGCCGAAGTGCGCGCCAGTGTGGAGCCGACACCAGACAACGACATGGATGCCGAACCACAAATGGACAAGGGGGAAGAACTTAAAGAGAAATGGGCTGTCAGCCAAGGGGATATATGGGCATTGGGAAATCATCGGCTCCTCTGCGGAGATTGTACAGATGCCCATAACATCAACCAACTCATGAATGGCGAACAGATTGTGATGGTGATGACCTCACCCCCTTATGCGGCGCAGCGGGATTATGAAATCGGAGACTTTGACTGGGACCAACTGATGAATGGGGCCAGCAGCCAGTGGTTTCGGCACATGAAGCCAGATGGCAACGCACTCATCAACTTGGGCTTGATCTACGGGAATCGACGTCCGATGTTGTATTGGGAGGATTGGCTGCAATTTTGTGACACGCAGTTGGGCTGGCCGTTATTTGGGCTGTATGTGTGGGACAAACTGAGTGGCCTACCGGGGGACTGGAATGGCCGACTTGCGCCCTCGTTTGAGTTTGTCTTTCATTTCAATAACCAACGGGGCATCGTCAATAAATGGGTCGAGAAAAAAGAGGAGAGCATCATCGCCAAAAATCCAGACCGGACAGCACTGCGCAACAAAGATGGTACAGTAAAAAAGATGACGACACCTGAAGCCAGTCTGTCTCCGACCAAGATACCGGACGACGTGATTCGTATTCATCGAGAATATGTGCGTGACATTCACACCGAAGTTCATCCAGCGGTGTACCCTGTCGCCTTTCCTGTGTACCTGATTCAAACGTGGACGAGAATCGGAGACATCGTCTATGAACCCTTTCTAGGCAGTGGCACAACCTTAATGGCCGCAGAGCAGCTAGGGCGTCGCTGTTATGGCTGCGAGCTTGAACCGAAGTATGTGGCGGTTGCGTTGGAACGGTGGCACATGGCAACAGGGAAAATGCCGATGCGTCTTGAATAAGTAGACATCCGGTTTGGATAGAGGGTTGTAGGTACTGTGGCAAAGAATAAGACCAGTAACAAGACCGAGCGCGAACACCGTCTGTATCAGGTCCAGGACTTTTACCTGAAGGGCTGGACACAGTTACGCATTGCCAGCAAGCTCGGTGTGACACAGCAACAAATCAGCTACGACCTCAAAGCAATTCAGGACCGTTGGCGCACAGAAACCACCATCAACCTGGATGAAGTCAAGGGACGCGAACTGGCGCGTCTCGATTTGTTGTGGCGTACCCATTGGGATGCTTGGGAAGACAGCAAACGAGACTTGACCAAGACGCGCCAAGAACAGGGACTGGATGGGGCGGGAAAAGCCTCCATCCTCCAAGAAGAGCGCAGTGGGGATGTACGCTTTTTGAAAGAGGCAAGAGAGTGTATCAAGATGCGCATGGAGTTGTTGGGGCTGAAACCAACCGACAAGACCCTGATTCAAATTCGATTGGATGCTGAAATCAACTATGTGCTAGACCGCATCGAGGCGCGCTTTGGACATGATGAGGTTCTCTATGAGCGCATTCTGGATACGATTCTGAATGAGGATGAAGATGAGGATAACATCATCGAGGGTGAAGCCATTACGTTGTTGTCATAGTGATTATAGTTGTCATAAGAGATATATACGGTAGAGAATGTCAAAAAGTAGATGCAAGTGCAGGAAAGGACCAAGAATAAAGACCAACAGCTACGGCGTAAGCGAAGCCATGTTTCGCCACAAGCCGTCGCTGTCGGCAGTATTGCCAGAGAGGGCGCACGTGCCAGAAAGAAACGGCTGACTCATCGCCAGAACTTGAAAGCACGGATGGCAAACCCAGCCCTCGCCATGCCTATGCTCCCGTGGATGTACAAATATCGCCCGTATTTGGCCGAAGGTCGCCCCTTTGAGACCGTTGAGCATAAGATGTTGCTTGGCCCCTACTGTGACGAACATCCCACCATGATGGTGATGAAAGCGGCACAGATTGGCTTCACCGACATGATGCTCTCCAAAGGGCTACGTGCGGCACAGCAGTTTGGGGCAACCGTACTCTTTACCTTTCCCGTCGATAAACATGTCTCTGACTTTTCGTCACAGCGGGTTGGCCCCGCCATTGAAGCCAGCATCGAACTCTCACGCATCGCCGAATCGGTCAAAGAGGCTGGCAAAAGCAACACCAGCCGCGTGACCCTCAAACGCATCTACCCAGGCTGGATGTATTTTCGTGGCTCCAAAGTCAAACCCGATGGCAGCGCACCCCAACTCAAATCCATTCCCGCCGACTATATTCTCATGGATGAGGTCGATGAGTGTGACGCCAGAGCGATGGCCTTGGTCAAGGAACGGTTGGGACATAGTCTGCTCAAGCGCGAATTCTATGTCTCAACGCCGACCTATCCCGAATTTGGCATTCACGCCGAATTTCTCAAATCCGACCAATGTCTGTGGATGATTCCGTGTCCCCATTGTGGGACGAGACAAAATCCCACCATCGACGATATCGTCATTGAGTGGGACGCACTGGATAGACCCGTCACTTGGCATGGACAGAGCGAAGATAGAGCCTATATCGCCTGCCAGCATTGTCATAAAGAGTTAGACCGTTTTGCCGATGGCGAATGGATACCCCAATATCCAAGCGTGAGTTACCGAGGCTATCATGCCACCAAGTTCTTTTTTCCCTTTGTAGACCTCATAGATTTAGTCAGGGCCTTGGACACCTCCAATCCGACCAAACAGCGTGAGGTGCGCAACCAAGGCTTGGGGATTCCCTTCCGGGGCAAAGGCGAAGGGATTAGTAAGACGGCCCTTGATGCCTGTAAACGGAATTATCTCCACCCAGAGAAAAATACGACAGGTCGTCCCTGTTTTATGGGCGTGGATGTGGGCAAGGTGTTACATGTCGTCATTCGAGCAGCCCCTGATGGGCAGGGCGCACGGCATCAGCTCTTGGTCAAGGCCGTTGAAAACTTTGATGAATTGGGACGCCTGATTCGCCGCTACAAACCCGCCTGTGTGGTCATCGATGCACTACCTGAATCGAGAAAGGTGCTGGAGTTCCAAAAAGCGCATTGGGGCTTGGTCTTTCCAGCTTACTATCCTGGACAGGGATTGAAAACGACCGACCCCTATCAATTACATCTGCCGAGTGAAACCTCCAGCAAAGCCTTTGTGCAGGTAGACCGCACACGCATGCTTGATGAGGTCTTTGAGCGGGTGACGGATGAGGTCAACACCTTGCCTGTCAACATTGAGCATGTTGACCGAGATTATTACAAGCACATGCGGGCTTTGAATCGGAAGTTGGTCGATACCCCCGATGGAGGAAAGCGAGCCAAGTGGGAACAGATTGGCGATGACCATTATGCGCATGCCGAAGCCTACTGCGCAACGGCAGCCTACATTGGCAACATGATCCCAAACATTGAGTATGAAGCGATGAGTTTACGATAGTTGCAGGGGGGCAGGTTGCAAGGGGCAGGGTGCAAGGGGCAGGTTGGAAGTTGAGAGTTGAAAGTTGAAAGTTGAGAGTTGTGGGAGGTGCTTTCATGCAGACAAATAGCGTCCTGATGGACAAAGTGGATAGAGGTGACCAGCACGCTAGACTGAATGAACACAGTCAACCGTGTTTTATGGGTGTGGATATAGATAAGGTATTGCATGTCGTCATTCGAGCCGCACCTGACGGACATGGTGCGCGGCATTTGCTTTTTGCTGGGCAAGTTAATACGTTTGATGAGTTGGGTCGATTGATAAGCCAATACAATCCCGCTTGTGCAGTGATTGATGCCTTGCCTGAAACAAAAAATGTGTTTGCGTTTCAGAGGGAACATTGGGGGGTTGTGTTGCCAGCGTATTATCCTGCGCAGCTCAAAACGACGGAGCCGTATCAACTGCATCTACCCAATAGCGTTTCTCACAGGGCATCTTTGTGGTCTGACAACGTTTTTGTCTGGATAGACCGAAAGCGGATGCTTGATAAGGCAATCAAATCGTTTGCGGGTGAGGTTGAAACACCATTAGAGACTGAGGGCTTTGTTGATGCCGAGGGGTATTGTGCCACAGCGACTCTGGTTGGCAATTTAACGTTTAGATTGGCAATGGCTGGTCTAACAGCTTGTTGAAGAGACAAAATTGGGACGCTGACGAGCGTAGATAAACGCGGAAAATCTGTTTATACTGAACGAAAATCTGCGTTAATCCGCGTTAATCCGCGTCCTATTATACTGACGCTGTTCTCTACAACAGACTGCTAGGCGAAATATTATACGTTGCAGGAGTGCTTTCAAAGAGATGAGTAGCCAACAGGCAAGATTCAATGAAGACGAACGCGCCTTTCTGCGTTCTTTTTCAGAGTGGATAACCAAATCATCAACGCTGGACCCACCCAAAGATAACCCCTATAATCCAGCGAGCCTCGATACATGGATTTACAACCTTGCCAAACAGCAGGACTTCCTCATCGGCATGGTGTCCAAGGTCGCAGCGGCATGGTCCAATCGCAGTTGGGAGCTGACCGGAAGTCGACGTGCTGTTGAAGCCACACGCGAAGTCTTTCACCATGCGGATGATGGACGTGGCTGGCGCAACTTTGTTGGGCGGCTGGCCCTCGATTACATGCGATATCGTCAGGGTCCCTTTGCCGAATTGGGTCGAGAAGAACTGCCCAAATTGCATCGTGGCGAGTGGGTGTTGTACCCAGTCGATAGCCTCTATTCAATGGATGTAAGAAAGGTGCATTGGCGGCAACCGATGGCCGAGTATCCCCTACTCTATGAGAACAATGCGTGGTCAAAGTATGACTTCCTCCATTTTCTCTCGATGCCAGATAGCGGCAATTTGACAATGGGAACCCCAGCCCTCTTTCGACTGATGCAACGGCTCATTATGGTGATAGCATTGGACCGATACGAATCAGGGCAATTAGATGACAAGGTGATTCGAGCCATTCTCATCTTACGCGGCATGAGTCGAGAGCAGTTCAAAGAGATGGTCCAGAAGTGGAAAGAAGATGACGATATGGATTTCCTACTCCTGACGACGTTGCTGGATGGCCCCCAAAGTCTTCATGCAGATATGATTAATATCGATATGATTAGCCTCTCACAACTGCCCGAAACCTTTCAAAAAGACCCGACGGGTCGTCTGCTCATGATTTTACAGAGCTTTGCCCTCAACCTTGGGTATCCCCTCTCGCAGTTCATTGATATCAGGACGACAGGATTGCTTGGACAGAGTGGTCAGGAAATCGATGCCAAAGAGCGTACAACAGCGGCATCGGGTGGACACATGTTTCATCTGGCATTCCAAGAAGAGTTGCAAAAGAAGGTTGTGCCAAGACGTGTGCATTTTGAATTCTATGATGAGCATGTCGATGAGCTGGACGAGGTCGAAGTCAAGGCTAAGAAAGCCGATTATCTCACACGCATGTTTGAGGCCAGCCGAACAGGCCCCAACGGACAGGTTGAAACGTTGGGGACAGTCGGGCAGTTTCAGACTCTGTTCGTGGAGAATGGCATCTTGCCAGCGAATTGGACACCCGCGATTGAGGATGTTACAGCTACCGACACAGCATCCTCGACCGATGAAACCACCAATCGACGCATCATCGAACGCTTGATGGATACGTCCCCCTCATTTCGCTGTATTGAAACCCACCTCAAGCAGTATCCGCAAGTGAGAGATGACCAGCTCATCCAATATCGGTGGGGCGTCCAGACACGAAACCCATTTGATGGCGGTGGGCGGGAAGTACAGGGTGAGCGTATTTTGACGAACAGCATGAAAGACTATTTTCGGCAGAAGGTTTGGCCTGTTTGATTGGCGATGCCCGGAGAGAATTGGAGGTGGGTATGGAGACAACACGTGTCTATGTGGCAGAAGTGCTTACACCCAGAGAAACGGAAATATGCCATCATCTTGCCAATGGGCTTCACGATGATGAGATTGCGGATGAGCTTTGTATTGCTATCGGCACCGTTCGAAAGCACACAGGACGCATCCGGCAAAAGCTCAAAGTCACCAGAACGATGAAGGCGGCTGTGCTTCTTCGCTCCTACGGTTTTGGTAGTGTTCTGCCGATCATCCCCCTGATTATACCGGATGGCACGAATACATTGGGCTATTTTGACCGCAACAACAATATTGAGTGATTCAATTTAAAAATTGACAAAAAATACTCATCCTTGGGCTATTCAGAAAATTTCTAAAGTTCTATGCTTATGCGTAGAGCTTTTTTTATTTCTAGGAACATGTGTATGAGAAAGAAATTTAGACAACAACTGCGGACATATCTGTCGCGTAAGAAACTGCGCAATATCTCGGCACAACACATCGAAGACCAGTTGTGGTCACAAATTATTGCATTTGACGACTATGAATCGGGTTTAGACTTCTGGCCCGTCGACCTCTATTTTGATACCGACACCAAAGAACCCTACATGTTGGTGGTTTCGCGCGGACGGTTGTATCGCTGTCAGCTTCTCTTTGAACAGGCTGGCGAAGTCATCATGGGTGAGCCACACGAAGTGGAGGTGTATCACGAATTCTCGGCGCAAAATACCGAACAGACCAGAACAGCAGTCTTGGGTAAGCATCGCTTCACCCAACTGCATGACCGGGGCGATGGTTGCTATGGCGGGCTCTGTGCGATGGGCATGGCAGTTATCAACCGGGACGGCGAAATTGACACCACCGAACTCTACCACAACCTCACCCAACGCTTTATCGGTGATGGCCGTGAATATGTCAACTTCTATCACCACAAGGGCAATGTCTCGCGTTTGGGAACGGTCACAAAGTTGGTCCCCATCGACCGCACCCTCTATGGCTACACACTCTTTGACGATGACGCCATTGCTATCGCAGCAGCACACACACTGGCGAATGACGATACTGGCGAGTGGGGTGGCAGCATTGAATACGACCCCCTCGGTGATATTGAACAACTTGAAGTGGCACGGGGTATTGAGATTGATGCCTACAACGACGGTGTGTTCTTGGGCTACACCATCTGTAAAGAACGTCATGCCGCCTCCTTTGGCACAGAAAATATGATTATGAAGCGGACCTCGGTGCAGAGCGATGAGAAGTATTGGCAATTGGCCTTTGACTTGCTACAGGACGAAGCCCTTGCCGATGACTTTGTGGCACGGGATGAGGCTCGCAATGCTCGTGTGGAAGGGGCTATCTCTCGGACAACTGATGAGGTAGATGACCCTGATGACGAAAACGACACAGATTTGAATGAGCAGGAGATGGGAGCAGAAGATTTCATTGTGGACGATGACCTGATGGATGAGCTGGTCGAGCGTGTCTTTGCCGATGATCGCATCCAGACAGATATCATCGAGGCCATTTTTACCGACGAACGAATGCAACCCCAACAACGCACAACCGACCCAGAACAAACCGAGGAACTGATGGCACAGCTTGCTCAAATGCGTGAAGAATTGGCGCAGATGCGTACACAGGTCAACCGCACCCAGGAGGATGAGATGGACGACTTACTGGAACGGATGCCACCACAACCCAAAAGACGCCGAGCCCGACGCCCTTCCAATCGAGGACATGAAGGCAGACAACGCACATCCGGCTCATCGAGTGCGCAGGCCGCTCGGATGCTCGCCAAACGACAGGGGGTGATTGATGCCAACTAAAACGACAGTCAGACGAACCAATATTGAATTCCCAGAAGCCTACCCAACGGGCTTTTACGGCCCCAGCTCACCCTTTATGCATGTCGATTTTGCCGACAGTTTTATGTCGTTGACGCGCATGGGACGCTACAACCCCTTCTTGGACTGGTTAGGCTTTCGACCGACTGTGCGCGACCGCCGCTCCATCAAGATTATCACATGGGTCTCCAATCAAGGGGCGTCCGAGGGCAAACCGATTCCTAGTCTGATGCCGGAACGAGATTGTGGCTATGGTGCGGGCGTCGAAGAGGGTCGCACCACCTATGAAGTCAAGGGCTTTAAGGAATTTAAGTCGCATAGCAACACGCGCTCCATTACCGAAGAAATCAAGGAATCGCCCGAAGAAGAACGTATCCGGCTCGATGGCGAAGAGATTATCGACAATGAAGAGTGGGATTTGCTCAAATGCAACACCGTCATCACAGCCGACCTCCATCGGTGGATTATCCAAGAACTACAAAATGTCACCAACTACGACTATGTGGATGTCTATGGCAATTCGCCCACCATCATGTACGGCAACACGGTCAACATGGCTGGCAACTCACTCCATCCAGTCGATGAGAGCGGCAAATCGGTTGGCTCAAAAAATGTCACCTACAACGGCAATGCGGTCAAAGATGGCTATGTCTTTATGGATCTCCTCAACTCTGCCGTGATTGAAATGCAAACACGTATGGGACTTTCCCCACAATTGAGTGGCAACGACCTCGACGAGGAGAGCTTAGTGTTATTGGTCCCCACCATTGCCGTCGCCCCCGTCTTTGACGCCTACACCTGTCGGTTTACCTGCAACAACAATGTCCATCGCATGGATGAAACCTCAGTGCGTCAAGAACGCAATGCCCTCTTTGGTCAGGGCTTGTTCCGACAGGGCGCGATTACGGTCAATGGGACCAAGATTTCCATTGTCCCTTACGAATACAACCTCATCAACAGTGACGGTTCTGCGGATTTCTATCTACTTGCCAACAACATTGGTGGTAATACCGTGAGTGACGAAGAGGACAGCGATAGCATTGGACACAAGCTCATCTACGTCGACTATCTCTATATGTTGGGTGCAGAGCAACGCGGACGTGGCAAATATATCTCATCGGATGGCGGCAAGTTCCTGAGTTGGACCGAGGACAAAAACAAGTGCTTCATTCAGGTGCAAAGCATGGAAGCGCGCATGGTCTGTCCAGCAAAGTGGGCCATGTGGCGGTTTGCCAATATCGGCATCAACAACGTCTTTGGTGTCACGAGCGGCGACCCACTCTCAGAACACTTCTATGAGCAACATATGGTCGCCTATCAAGGAGGGTAAGCATGTCAGAACAACCACTTCGAGAAGG
>JBCCFC010000274.1:0-12083 GCA_039029935.1 Chloroflexota bacterium | reverse complement strand
GAAGAATTTCTCAACGAAAAGTCCCCCGGCTGGGATACAACTCAAACTGTGGCACCGAGTGATTTGGTGGCGATACATCAACCTGAAAATAGCATTGAGGTAACATGGGTTCCCATTCTGTTCCAAGATAAAGTGGGGCATTATGAGATTCTGGTAACCACAGTGGATAATGAGCCTATCTATACAGCGACAACAGAAAGTAAATCCGAAAACGCACATGTCATCATGGGGCTTGATTTAAAACCCAATGATAAAGTCAATGTTCGGACCTATACTTCGGGGCATGATGGCAATGATCCAAACGATTCATCAGATGAGCAGACAAATGAGATTTGGAGCGATTATCGTCAAACTCAGGTGAAGGATCTTTTAACAGGTACGGCCCCAACAACACCCGCCCAAACAGGAATACCAACGTATACGCTCACCCCGACTGAGACACCAACCATTGCACCTACTCCAATCAACACACCAACACCGATAGTGTCCCCTGATCGTGATATATATGAACCCAATAATACTTGTGATTTTGCTCGACGAATCGATATAGATGGCTTACCCCAGCACCATACATTCCACCAAAATAGTGATACCGACTGGATTTACTTTGAAGCCCCGTATACAGGAACCTACCAAGTTTTGGTTGATCCACCTTATGGGTCTCTCTCAGATGTTGATTTAGCCTACTATACAGATTGCAGCAATCAAACAGAGGGAATCTGGTCAGAATCTTTTACACCTGGTGTACGGATAGATATCAAGAGCGAAGGGAATGAAACCTTCTATATTAAGTTGACCAACCGAAATTCAGACGTATCAGGGGTCCAAGCAAGCTATAATATTACTGTGCAATTGCTATCTGATGAACCACCACAAGGGGCAGTGATCATTGTTGCAGGTCAGCTACGAGAAGAAGATCAACTCCAAACAAACATCAATAATGTTGCTGAAGCCATGTATGACCTTTTTCTAGGAAAAGGATTTACAGACAACAATATTTATGTTCTTGCAACAGATTCAACGCTCAAAGGGTATGATGGTGAGGCAGCTGTCACCAATGTACGAGAGGCTATTACAGAGTGGGCCGTAGACCATGTTAGTGACGAACATGGGTTAACACTTTATCTAATTGATCATGGTGCTGATGAACGTCTTTATTTGGCAGGGGAAGACGAATTTTTGACACCAGCCGACCTCAACAATTGGTTGACAACTTTAGAAACGGCTGTCCCAGAGGTCGAAACCACAATTATCATTGAGTCGTGTCACTCTGGCAGTTTTATTCAGCCCAAGAATAGGGACTACAGCATTAGTGCCCCGAATCGTTTGGTCATGACCTCATCCGATCCGAACAGCGATGCCTATGCATCACGGCACGGCGCACATTTTACAGATAATTTGATTATCAAATTAGGTATGGGCTATAATTTAGTCGAAAGTTTTAACTCAGTAGTCACTATTATCAATGAACTGTACTCATCGCAAAATCCTTGGATAGATGCGAATGGTGATGAGGTGCCAGATAGTCAAGGCGATGAGCAAGTGATGGTTCCGGGATTTACATATAATAATGGCTTAGGTGATAGCTGGCCGCCATTTATCATGTACGGACCTATGACAACGACGCATGTTGTCATGGATCATTGGTTTGAGCAATTGGTGCTTGAAGTTGAAGATAATGAGAGCGTTGAGCAGGTCTGGGCGGTTATGTCTCATCAGGAAAACAGTCTGCCAAGTACGGATGGTGAGTTGAATGTTGAACTCGAACAAAATATGATCGATTTTCAGCACATAGACGGGAATGAACGTGAAGGGGTGTATGCAGCAATCCTGCCAAGCGGTCGGTATCGAATCGCCATTCATGCTCAGGATGACGACGGGTTAGCCGCACGTCCCGTTATCTTGACAGTGGATGTTCCCTATCGCTTTTTCTTGCCAACGATACGTCGTTAAGCGTTTTTCGAGAATCCATAGTTTGAACCAAGGACAAATATCTTGCATATGAATATGTATCGTCAGCACCCAAAGGAGTCTATGATGAATTTCAAGCAGAGAACGACCAAGTCTCGTACTCGACCTTTATCTTTTCTCTTCATACTCTGCTGTTGCATAATGCTATCCTTCCTAGGGAAATCCTCGCCTATGGCAACGGCGGCTCTTCACAACCAGACAGTCGATATTACGGTGACGATTACCGAAGTGACGGCGTTAGCAGATTTGGATGGTGATGACATCTTTTGTGGAGAGGCCGATTTTTATGCTGTCATGAAAATCGATGGTTCTAGCACACAGACAGACGTGATTGAGAACGATAACATCATTTTTCCCCAATGGCAGCAATCTATTTCCGTTCTAGCTGACGCCACCCAAGCGACAGCAACTATCGGGATTCAGCTATTTGACAAAGATGAGAATGAATCCATCTGGTGTGACAGTGCGGATGATCGTGTTCTCATCAATCAGGATCAAACCGATATTACACTCATTCTCGATTTGCATACGTGTGAAATCAGCGGAGACATTACCTATTCCTGTGATGAAACCATTACATCGCAGGGGGCGAATGAAAATCACGCTGAAATTCGCTTTTATATACAGGTTGACCGGCATGACAATGCACCCACCATTACATCTACACCAACACTGATGCCGACACCCACAATAACACCTACGCCACTAGGTGATGTGTCTCCAACAGCGACCCCAACTGCTACAGTAACCACCATGGCGCGGCATGCCACTGTTGCTGGGTGTGTCAGACCATTACATGCCCTCGATCAGGTCGTGTCTGGTTTACCAATTTCGCTGACCAATATGCACTCTGCACAGGACACAGTAATCACAACAGGGGAAGATGGCTGTTACAGTGCTAGCGTTGAACCAGGCGATTATGTTGTTACACCCGCAAAGACAGGCATCATCAGTACTATAATAAACGTTTGGGATTCCACCAAAGTTGCATTATATGATGCAAGGAAATGGAATTTTAGTACCGAACAGCTAACTATTTGTGATGTGACATCGGATGGTAATTGTACTGCATTTGATGCCGCTCAGATTGCGCTCTATCGTATTGATCCAGCATTGACTGACACCAATACAATTGCTGGACAGTTTGCTTCCGAGCCATACACACACACCTTTATATCTCTTGATAGTGGTGACTTGCTCACGAACCAAGACTATGAACTCTATCTAGCAGGTGATGTAACACTGGATTGGCCTGAAACCCCAAAGAAACAATCTCTCTTCGCTGCAGCGCAAACACAGGCGATTGTTGTGAAGTTACCGTCCATCACAACAACATCGAATAGTAGCATGAACTTGCCTGTTGAAGTTGAAAATATAGACCAACAGGGTATATTAGGATACGAGTTGTTCATCAGCTTTGACCCTGACATCATCACGGTTGAAGATGTCACCACAGAAAACAGTATCACCAGTGACATTGGGTGGGCTACTCAGAAAGGCATCAAGGAAGAGGGGGAGGTCCGTGTGGTCAGCTATGGCACGTCACCGTTGCAGAGTGATGGTGTATTATTCAATATTGTAGCAACAGCGAATAGCGATACCGAAGGCAATAGCTTACTGGCTGTTTCGCATATCATGTTCAATGACGGGCAGCCCATAACCGAAATTGTAGATGGTCAAGTGACAGTGGAACAGGCGGGTAACTTCTACTACCTACCATTTGTCGGACGATAAGCCAATGCCATTCGATAAAGAACGATAGTCATACAGGTTACCAACCTGCCAGCCACAGATGGGCAACCTGCGTTATGGCTTTACGATGAAACGGCCCACGAGTTGCCACAAGTATTCACATCAGCTAAAAACTTAAAATAGAAAACGGTGTCACAATTCACCTGTGCACTGCTCTTAATAACATGGAGGCTCAAAAATCTCTCGGTGAGTAGATAATGATAAATAGCTCAAACGAGATTGAGTTACCCACCCGACATTTGACGCGAAACCTTCGGGAGGTGGCGAAAAGATAGATTGCATCACCAAGTTGTGTGTCGCCACCTCCCGAAGGTTGGGTTGTACATACAGGTAATGAATAATCAAGAAACATAGTCAAAAGGTATAAGAAATAATGTTAAAGCTAAAGATCATGTTAACAATCGGCATATCAGCAATCCTCTTCTTGGTTCTACCGACAACCATGCAAGCACAGGCAACCGTGACACTACAGTGTGCATTTGCGCAGGGGACGGTACAGATTGGCAAAACGGTTGAGGCCAGTTGCGTCGCCCAATCAGCCGATGTCGCCATTTCCGCAGCGGAAATCCATCTCAACTACCCAACGACCTATCTGTCTGCACAACAGATAACACCCGGGGTTGCCCTAGATGAATCGCTAAAAGAGGAAATCTTGGATGAAGAAGGACATTTACTCTTTGCACGAGGCACATTTTCACAGACATTGCCACAGGGCGATTATGAAATTTTCAGCGTCACATTTCGCGCCGAGATGACAGGTACAGCCGAACTGACGCCAGTTGATGCATGGCCTCGCAAGACAAATATACTTGGCGACGTTGACTCGGTTCTGGGTACGATGGAAGGCGATATTATCCAAATTACAACATTGGCCGCTGGTGACATTACTGGCGATGATAACGTCAACGTTTTTGACTTGCAGGTGCTGATTACCATGATTGTCCACGACACAGCCAAAGACCCTGCCTTACATCCAATTGACAAGTGGGAACGGGGTGACCTCAATGGTGATGGCATGTGGAATGTCTTTGACTTACAAATGTTAATTGGGCTGATTCTATTCTAACAGAACGATGAACAACAGCCCTTGAAAGGTAGATAACCAACATGATAGCAGAATTAAATCCAACATACACAAACTCCCGACCGCCATTGGCGTTCGACCAAGAGGATGCAGTACCAACCCTGTACTGTGCCAATCACGCCAACAAAGAAACCCTCCTGCGCTGCAACCGCTGCGATGATCCCATCTGTTTTACCTGCGCCAAACAGACCGATGTCGGCTATCGCTGCCCAACATGTGTGCGCAGTTTGGAGGACCGCTTTTTCAACGCCAACGCAATGGACAACCCAATTGCCTTTGTGGTCAGCTTCATGGTCGCAGCGGTTACAGTGCCAATCGTCAGTGCCGTGTTCAATATGTTCTTCATCTATGGGTTCATCCTCGCCTTTATGGTTGGACCAGCGGCGGGCGGGGTCCTTGTCCAGATGGTCCGCTACACCATTGGTCGGCGACGCGGGCGACGCATCCGCCACTTTGCCATTGCCGGGCTTGTGGTCGGTGTCTTCATCAGCACACTGGCAACGCTACTAATTCTAACCATATTCAGCTTACCACTGCTCATTTTTGTAGTGTCTGCATCAGCCACGACTTATCGGCTGTTACGCTAAAAAACATCAGAACACGTACAGAGTTGTTGGATAGTATAGACACACCATTCAACAACCTTGTGTCAACCGACATCGAGCCATCATTATCGCCCCTTAGCCGTGTTAAATTTTTTTCGCCTTGATAGTGCAATAAAACACTAAAAAAAATACTAATGAAAGTCCAAAGGAGTATTATAGAGTTGAAACAACTAAAAGCAAATTTACACGTCTTTCGTGATTGGCTACCCAGCAAAGGAAATATGCTCTTCACAATACTGGTTATGGGTGGTCTTCTGTTGCTACAGAATGCAAGTGGGTTGCGCTTGTTGGCGACACCTTATCTACAGCAGATCAACGCAATCGAAACCATCGCCTATCAGGGTCGCTTGGCCGACACATCGGGCGATCCATTGACGGATACAGTTGAGATGTCATTCCGACTTTATGCAACCGATATAGGTGGTTCACCGCTGTGGACAGAGCAATGGGCAGGTGACAACAGCATACAGGTCAATGACGGCTTGTTCAACGTGATGCTGGGCAGTTTGACACCAATCGACAGCAGTATGATGGCTGGCAACAGCAATCTGTTTCTCGGTGTGACAGTTGGGGCAGACAACGAGATGACGCCACGTGTGCAGTTGGGCAGTGTGCCATTTGCCATGCAAGCGTTGACTGTGCCGGATGCAAGTATTACACGCGAGAAACTGTCCCCCAATCTGTTTGAGCATTTCTCTGCATCCACAACACACCAATATTGGCCTATCCCTGAATGCAATCTGGGAAGCGGCGAGGCTGATGCCGCTTGGACACCCATCCCTGGTTTGACCTTTGATATTACCTTAGATGCCCCCAAAACGGTATGGCTTGATTTTTCAGGGTTGGGTACGAACATAGGGCTAAACCAAGCAGTCTATGCCAATATTTTTGTGGATGGAACCCATACCAAATTGGCCTCTGGCAAAGCAGACCTATCGGGTTGTCGCAACAGTGACACGGATACAGGGGGCGATGCATGGTGTAGTTTTTCCAATGTCATGAGTACAACACTCGAGCCAGGCACACATACCATCGAGGCCAGAGCGTGGTGTGACGGAAGCGACGGTAATGCCATCATCTATGGTGGCACACTTCGTGGTTTAATTTTGCCATAACGGGGGTGATTTATGCAGCCAAACAAAGTAGATAACCAAGTATACTTACAAATTTCCAATATTTCTAAGAAACTGCAAGCAGCACGATGGCGACCAAACGTGGGCAATATGCTTTTTTCGCTCATGCTTGTTGCGGGTCTGGTCTGGGGACTACACAGCGGAATGCTTGAACTTATTGCTGCCCCCAATGCCCAACCCGTAACATCCATAAATACGATTCCTTATCAAGGGCGGCTTGCAAATACAGCGGGCGACCCACTGACAGATACGATAGACATGAGCTTCCGGCTTTACAACACAGCCAATGGTGGCGCACCTCTCTGGACAGAGCAATGGGTAGGTTCCAGTGCCGTGCAAGTGAGTGATGGCTTATTCAATGTCATGTTGGGCAGTTTGAACCCCATTGACACAAGTGTGATGACCGACAACAGTAGTCTGTTTCTGGGCGTGACTGTGGCGACGGACAATGAGATGACACCGCGGGTGCAGATTGGCAGTGTCCCGTTGGCAGTGCAGGCGTTGACCGTACCGAATGGCAGTATTACTAGTGAAAAGTTAGCAGATGGTGCGGTGACGGCGGACAAATTAGACGCTGAAAGTACGTTCCGGCTGTTGGGTGAGAAGAGTTGTCACCAGTGTGGAAATGTGGATGAACCAAGCCTGGTTAGCTGGCACCCTGTCAAGGGGCAGGATGTTAACGATTTAATTGAAGTCACAGCAACCACCAACGGTGGGAAAGTCCTCGTCACAATGAATGCTCGTTACTCAAGCTCTCTGCCTGTCTTAAGATGGTGTGGCATCTATGTTTATCGAGATGGCGAGTTGGTTCAACGTGTTCATACGGATGGCCTTGCGCTCGAAACATCAGACTGGTCATGCTCTAGTGCATATCTCTTTACCGACTTACCTGCGGGAACATACACATTCAGCGCGCAAGCTTGGCTCGGTGCGATGGCCGATGTAACGTGGTCTTTTTCACGTCAAATTTCAGTGTTCGAGTTTTGATAGGCGTCATGGCACAGATGAAGAAACGTGTCGCCATCATCAACAGGCAAAGTTCATTTTCATCAGGAGGTAATGATGCAACTTGAAAAAAACACAGTCAATGTTTATTGGCCTAAATTTGATTGGTCGCTGTATAGCTGGCTACCGAGCAAAGGCAACGTCGTGTTCACGCTACTGGCAATCGGCTGTTTGATATGGACACAGAATGCTGGCGCAACATTGCTAGGCGCACCCGCAGTGCAAACGACCTCAACAGAAACCATCCCCTACCAAGGACGACTTGCTGATGCTTCAGGCGACCCACTGACAGACACTGTAGACATGAGTTTCCAGCTTTACAACACAGCTAGTGGCGGCGCACCTCTCTGGACGGAGCAATGGGTAGGTTCCAGTGCTGTGCAAGTGAGTGATGGCTTATTCAATGTCATGCTGGGTAGCTTGAGTCTCATTGACCCAAGTGTCATGACCGACAACAACAACCTGTTTTTGGGCGTGACTGTGGCAACGGACGATGAGATGACACCGCGAGTACAGATTGGAAGTGTGCCGTTGGCAGTACATGCGTTGACCGTACCCAATGGCAGCATTACTAGTGAGAAGCTGGCGGATGGTGCGGTGACGGCAGAAAAATTAGATTCATCAGCAACATTCCACTTACTTGCCGAAAAGACTTGTGATGACAGTTGTGCAAGCATCCTCGAAGAAAATTTGGAGGATGGGTGGCATGACATCAAAGGCGATTCTGATGATGAATTAATCAGTGTCACAGTCACAACAAATGGCGGCAATCTATTGCTAACAATGTCCACCCGCTATCAGACAAACATTGCAACGGGAAGACATTGCGGCATCTATGTTTACCAAGATGGTCAGCAAGTTCGACGCCTTCTCATTGATGGTGACTACTATGGATTGCATAAAGACTGGAGTTGCTCTGGCTCGATGCTTGTGACTGATTTACCTGCCGGGACTTACGAGTTCCGCGCACGGGCATGACTCAAAGATGCAAGCAATATCAATTGGCATAAGCATCGTCAAATTGCGGTCTTGGAATTTTAAAGATGTTGTGGTGCAGCTATTGAGCGTGAGTATGCTGTCAAATAAGTTTTGATAGCATTCGTAGGTCCGGTTAGTAACCGGACAATCATAGTCAACCACATAATTTTTAAGAGAAAAATCGGGTTTTGATAGACCGTCACGCTACTGGCGTGACCTACGGATCAACCCATCATCATTTAATTGACAAAGTATTAGTATTAATTTGAATGGAGAAAATTTATGCAATTTGAACGAAAACTACCGAACAGTAACGTGTACTGGCCTAAATTCCGCCCTTCTCTGCATGACTGGCTACCGTCCAAAGGTAATGTGCTGTTCACACTGCTGACAATTTGGCTACCCATCGGGACATTACTCTACGCACAGAGTGTCGGTGCTATCTCGCTCGGTGTATCCGCTGTGCAGACCAATACAACCTCCACTATCCCCTACCAAGGGCGACTCACCGATGCATCAGGCAACCCGCTAAACGACACGATTGATATGAGTTTCCGGCTCTACGCTACGGCCAGTGGTGGGTCGTCTCACTGGACCGAACAATGGGCAGACGCAAATGCCGTACAGGTCAGCGACGGACTGTTCAATGTGATGTTGGGTAGCCTGACGCCAATTGACCCAAGCATAATTACAGGCAATGACAGCGTGTTCTTGGGTGTGACAGTGGGTGCGGATTCGGAGATGACGCCACGTGTGCAACTTGGCAGTGTGTCAACTGCGGTGCAAGCACGAACTGTGCCCAATGGCAGTATTACTAACGAGAAACTAGATAGTGGGGCTGTACAGTCGGACAACCTTTCGCTGTCGAATGCAGAGGCATGTCAGTCAGAACACCTCTCGCTCAATTTCCCTGGTGGGGACTACGACAAACAAGAAATTTCTGACTTATCGCTTGATTTGTCACTGAATCAGCCAAGTAAGGTATTGGTTGGTATCTACGGATTGGCCCGCGTCACAAATGATGGTGATACAGGTATTTCGCTGTGGTTTGATGACAACTCACGGCCTTCCCTTGTCTCTTATTACGGTCGAGGAGATAACCACTGGTATCAAGTAGATGCACAAAAGATTTTCAATTTATCTGCCGGAGACCACTCAATCCGTACATACGGATACTCGAATGCTTCTGGAACCATGACAGTGCATGGCTATTACCATCACCAAACATGCATCTACTATCTCGTGTTGGGTGAGCAATAATCACATTGGAATCGAAACAACAAATGGAAACAAAAGTGTCGGCTGTTCAATTCATGCTGTGTGTCATTGGGCTTGTTATCGGGGCAGTGCTCTATGCACAAAGCGCGGGAGCCATCGAGTTGAATCTGCAAAATACCGCCATAAACTCAACATCAACAATTCCTTATCAAGGACGATTGGTGGATAGCACAGGCAATCCACTAACTGACACTGTAAACATGGGCTTTCGGCTTTATGCCACAGCTACTGGTGGTGAGGCTCTCTGGTCAGAGCAATGGACAGGTGCAAACAGTGTACAGGTAAGCGACGGGTTGTTCAACGTAATGTTGGGAAACCTGATACCGATTGACCAGAGTGTGATTACAACAAATAGCAATCTGTTCCTTGGTGTTACTATTGGGACGGATGATGAGATGTCGCCTCGCGTACAGTTGGGTAGTATGCCATTTACTGTGCAGGCGTTAACTGTGCCCGACGGAAGTATTACGCGTGACAAATTAGGATCAGGTGCATTAGAACACTATGCAGCAACGACGACACAGGCATTTTGGGATATATCAAGCTGTCATGGCACGACAGAGGATGATGCAGCATGGGTTGCGATACCAGGGCTTTCGATTGATTTTGCCCTCGCTGAAGATAAAACAATCTGGGTTGATTTTGACGGTCTGGGAAAAAATATGGGGCCAAATCAAGCGATACATAGCAATATCTTTATTGATGGGACGCGGACAAAGCTCGAGTCTGGTCATGCAGATCTATCAGGCTGTCGAAATGATGCACTGAGCAATACTGGTACACCATACTGTAGTCTCTCCAATGGCGTCAATATGACATTAGCACCAGGGAACCACTCAGTTGAAGCCAGAGTGTGGTGTGATGGTACAGATAGTAACTCGGCAGTCTATGGTGGCACATTGCGTGTGCTTATTCTTCCATAGGTTTCTATCAGCGTAGTGCTGTTATAGCGTGAAAACTGTTTAATTTGAGCAGGCTCAGTTCGTATAACGCATGCGTCTTGCTCAAATCCACAGCCTGTTTAATTCACATTCCAGTAGTAACAAAGCAATTTACGATAGAAAGGAGATGATGATTATATGCGCTTTATCCAAGTCAGCGACAGTTCACTAATTTCAACGCAAACCAAAAAGGTATTGATGTATTGTTTATTTGCTAGCTTTTTCTCTCTTTTAGGGTTCCCAACGCTATCAACATCAGCACATGCACAGACTGAGATGGCAGGGGCAACTCAAGAAGCGGCAGCACAAAACGCAGTTCTCGCACAACTGGACGAAATATCTACCGATACCACCATCCGCTTTGACCCCTTTCTCAACAACCATTGTGGCACGGATAAAGAAATGGCACTCAGTTTTACTTTTGTTGACTCCAGTGGTATCGAATCACTAGAAGGCAAAGTGCGTAGATGCGTCTGGGGGTCATTTGGTCACAGTGGCAACTACTGGGTCTTGCGTGATGGAATCGCTATTCAAGGACCGACGCCATATGCGGCAAATGACTCTGAGATTCGTTTTGGGGTGCGTGCCTATCCATCCGAATATGACCAAGTGAGTACATTCCAAGTGCGCATGTTGCCCAACGGCCAGAGCAATGCGCTCTTGACGGGTGTGGTACGAGCATGGCGAGATGGTCTTTCACCAACCTATCGCTATAATGCCGCAGCAAGCGAAGGGTGCGGACCAAACAATGAGATGCGCATGAGCCTTGCACCCGACTCTCGGTATCCACGCATGGACTTGGTGATGACAACCTGTAGCGGTGGTGATTTTATCAGTGACGGCTACTATTGGGTGACAGTCGATGGGGTGCGCACATGGGGGCCATTTTCATTCTATCGAGGGGATGATAAGGATAAGGTTGATTTGAATCCGCATGGTGCGGGGTTACTTCTTGACAATGCTGCCCACACCTATCAGGTTGAGTTTGTCTACGCCAATGCGCAGAACACAGTCAAAAAGAGCAACACGGGGACTGCCACGTTGGTTACACAAAACCAATATACAATCCAAGCGTTACGCAATGGAGCGACATGGAACGAAGTTGGTATCTGGACAGGGCAAGGCATCAGCGGCAACCCGAGCGGCAATGGTGTCTATGCAACAACATTGTGGAGTGATACGCTTCCAATGCGCTTTATACTTTAAACGGGTAGAAAATGGACTTTCTCGAAAGACTGGAAGTTCAAGGCAAGAAGGGAATCAAGCTCAGATTTATGTTTAGTAGGAGCCTCATCAAGAAAAGAGGAAATAGCCAGACGAAACTCGTCAAAACTTG
>JBCCFC010000273.1:0-12106 GCA_039029935.1 Chloroflexota bacterium | reverse complement strand
ATAAAGTTACGAATAGCCTGTTGTGCAGAAGTAACAGCCGCTTCACGGTCTGTGCAGTCAATCCATGTTTGTAATAATGGCACAAAGACCGCCGTGTTACCATCCGGCTTTTGATTTAAAATAATTGTATACTGCATGAATAAACTTCCCAAGATTTATGCAGATGTGTTCTCGTTGCATAAATCCGTTTTCCATATTAACGACAATACGTTTTTTGTGCTGTTTCAACATGCTGTGCATAAACCCTGAAACAGTGACAGATAGTGGTGTAATGTTGGCTTTGATGTTTGTACGCGTTTGGGCCAATGAATGTTCATGGCTATTTCAATGGTTGGATTGAATCGTTCGCTGTATACAAACTGGTTAATGATTTTGGCGCATCAATATGAATTCCATAAACCGATAACTCATTTTTGAAGAGTTGTTGTGTTTACGTCCTTCTTTTTGACAAACAAATTATTTTAAAGTTTAGCGGTTTATTCAGATTGTTGTAAAGTTTTATGGATAAAAACAAATTCATTGAATATTTTGTTGAATTACTTTTTTCCTTTCTTAAAAATATCCGAGTTGGCTTTTTTTTGGTTGTGTAAATCGTACAACGAAATTGAAATTTATGCAAGTCTTACAAATCAGTAGAGACAGTTTTACCACATCCGTCTGTGTACGCTTGATAGTTAACCTTTATACTCTGGATATAACGAGAATTCGGTCGGACCACAAATTGAGATGTATGCTGAGGCTAGCGGTGTCAATGTTGAGGTTCACTCCAAATGCCGTAGATAGTCGTTTTGTTGACCCAGATGATACATCTATAATGGCATCTGCCAAGCGTTTGTAACAGCCATATGTGTCAACGTGGGTGAAGAAGAAACCAAGGCGTAGTTGGACGCTTTGATTGGAAACCTTTGGCAGAGATCAAGACGCCAGAATTTGATCTAAGTGATATTGCTGATTTGTCAGGGACAATACAGTTGCTGACAGCTATTGGTATTCTACCATTCGTGTAAACTTAAGCATGAATTGGTACGTCGGTGGTCGGTGTCCCAGAGGGAACCCCGTAGGTCGGTGTCCCAGAGGGAACCCCGTAGGTCAGTACATGGGTACCGGCTACCGACGTACCGATTACTGACCCACCTGTCACCCCTTAAGTTTACACGAAAGAGTATTCTACATATCACTTGTATGTCTCTATCAACGGTTTCAGTTCGCCCCCCCAAATGTAATAGAGTCCATCTTCCTCAAATCCAGCACGTTCAAAGGCTCGAATCATAGGGAAGTTTTCGCTGTCAGTATCGCTATAGAGTCGCCAGATGCCCACCTCTTGCAAAATGGCAATGCTCTTTAGCAGCAGGTCATCAACATAGCCATTACCGCGTGCCTCTGGTAATACACCAATGTAATAGAGTGTTGCCTCGCTCACGCGCTGACCATCTCTGTCCTGCTCACTGTTGGGGAAGAGAACGGGCTGTACATAGCCCACCAGTGTACCCGTCTGTGTGTAGGCCACCTGCCACCACTCAGGTTGCTGGATAAAGTACTCGGTGGCATCATCAAACTCAGACTGCATCCACACCTCATGTCCAATCCCCCAGTGATCCAAATCGATCAAGGCACTACGCACTGAACGATCTAATGTGTGCTGATGCGCTTTGAGTACCGTGTCAAAAAAGACCTCGTGGCCGACTTCGACGTATGAACGGTAGACTAAGCGGTCGGGTACAATCACACGTGGGCGCGGTTCATTCCACATGAAGGCTCGTTTTGTCTGGAGCAAGGGTAAGCCAAGCCGATCAATAATGGACTTGTAGTGGTCAAAATCATCACGCAGCGAGTGTAGCTGTCGCCGCAGATGGGTGATGCCCTGTGTTTGTAAGTTGTGTAGCCATGCGTGGACAGATGCTGCACCTGTCTCTGCATTGGCAAACATCCCTGCCAATTCATCTAACTCAGATTCGTCGATATAATGTTCATTGACTGGTATTTCATGCATATAGATTTCCTTATCTGGATTGTACTAAGATATCAAACTGACCATGAAGAAAAGAGCCTTCTGCCCCCTCTTGCATGGTCAATGCAATCACTCGCTCTGCTATCATATCAGGGTCCATTGCCAACACAACCGGGTCTATCTCTAAATCAGGAACACCAGCAAAAAGAATTTCCCCACTGATGGACCGCAACCCCACACCACTAATGATAAAATGGATCTGGGCTGCTTGTGTGACCGTCCTTACTTCTCGTCAATTTTGCAATAGGTCTGCAATAGGTCTATAGTATACACTAAAATTGATATTGTGCAGAACGCACTTGTTCTATTATGACAGGCTTGATAGATACATGCCTTGATAAAACGCGGATATGGAAGAACACAGATACGGAGAGATTATGATTAGCACGGTAATTTTTGATTTGGACCAAACGCTGGTAGACAGACAGGCGACGATGGCACGTTTCTTGACGATTCAACATGCCAAATTTGAGCGGCATCTGAATACACCTACCGATACATTTGTCGAGACCATTCTTCGTCACCAGAAAAATGGCTATGCGGACAAACATGATGCCTATCAGCAGGCATGTGCCGAGCTGGGTGAGGATGTTTCCTTGGCAAAGGTACTGTTGGATGATCTACAAACCTATTATGGTCACGATGCTGTGCTGTTTGACCGTGTGCCAGAGACGTTGGCAACGCTGTCCAAGACATACACGCTGGCCTGCATCACCAATGGGCGCACAGTGGGACAGACGGCCAAGTTGGAATCGAGCGGTATCAAGCCCTGGTTTGCGGTCATCAAAATTTCCGAGGCAGTGGGGGTGAAGAAACCTGACCATCGCATTTTTCAGGCATGTTTGGATGCGTTGAACGTAGATGCAAGCGTTTGTGTTTACATTGGGGATAACCCCACAAACGATATCACGCCTGCCAAGGAATTGGGCATGAAGGCTATTTGGATGCGTAACGCGTTCTACACGTCACCCGATGATTGTGATGGCATTGTTGATAAAATATCTGAAATACCAGCCCTGCTTACCCAATTGTAGACGCCCTTTGGTCTGACAACTGGTCTGAATAGCTGTCAATTCTGTCAGCTTTTTGACAGTTTCCAGACCAAAAACCTATGCTATACTAGGAATCGAGATATGCTTCATTAACTTCCTATCTCACTTCCATACTAAAAATTGTTCTGTCTGCAAGAGGCTCGCCATTTGGCGAGTTTTTTGCTTTATGGTACAAAGTGAAAAGTTGAAGGGTTGAAAAGTGGAAGAGTGAATATTCAGATACTCAACCCTTCAACCCTTCAACCCTTCAACCTTTCAACCCTTCAACCCTTCAACTTTTCACAGAAGGAAGAAATGTATGAGTAACCAATCGGCCAAAATCTTAGTTGTCGATGATGCGCCTGATATCGTCGATATTGTCCAACTCTATATGAAAAATGCGGGGTATGAGGTGATCACAGCAAGTGATGGGCCGAGTGCTTTGCGCGCTTTGCGTGATGAGATGCCCGATCTCGTGGTCTTAGATATCATGCTCCCTGGCGTGGATGGGTTAGAGATTACCAAACGGGTACGAATGATAGATAACACGCCTATTATCATGTTGACCGCCCGGCGTGAAGAATCAGATCGTGTATTGGGGTTTGAATTGGGCGCGGACGACTATGTGGTGAAACCCTTTAGCCCACAGGAATTGGTTGGGCGGGTGAAGGCTGTGTTGCGGCGCACCATGAACGCAGCGTCAACAGAGTCAGCAGGGACAAGTCAAGAGGCAAAGTCACAGGAAATTGTCCTCGAACATATTCGCATCAACCAGACAACCCATGCGGTACAAGCCTATGGTAAGGACTTAAACCTGACCCCCAAAGAGTTTGAGTTGCTTTGGTTTCTTGCCAAACATCCACAACAGGTGTTCAACCGTGCGCAATTGCTTGAACAAGTTTGGGGCGAAACCGACTACCTAGACCCTAGCACTGTAACCGTCCACATCCGGCGGCTGCGTGACAAGCTGGAACCAGACGCCGCTAACCCTCGTCATATTCAGACAGTATGGGGCGTCGGTTATCGTTTTGAAACGTAGTCATACTGTCTATGAGGAATGGATGAACGTACAGAATGAGACCGAATCTCTTTGCCTGTTGATGTGTCTAAGAGAGTAGGGCAACATCTATCTGGTTGTCTGTTTCGATTCATATTCCTTATATTTATGGTTACAAAATCTATCTATTTACCAGTTTTTATCTGTCTAATTTGTTTTGCTTTGATCGGGCTAATGCTCAGTCGTCTAACATCGCATCATTCATACCGTACGACCAAATCGCACAACATCCAAACGCCGACGATTCAGCCCACAGTGATACCTACATCCAAGCCTACACTCATGCCTACACCCATGTCTACACTCATGTCTACAACACAGCTGGATGAGACGATTGATCTATCCATTGTCACTGTCAACTACAATTTGCTCAACGTTCGCGCAGGACAACAGATTCGCTATACCCTGTATTATCAAAATACGGGAGATCGGACAGCCACCGAGGTCATTATCCACCAAAGTGTCCCCCACTTTACCACCTATGATCCGGTTGCTACTAACGAGCTACCCACAGCGCCCCCTTGGCAGTATACAGATACAGCGGCAGGCAGCATTTTGACTGCTGAGATTGGTGTACTCTACCCACATGAGCGTGGACGGCTAGAGGTCATTTTTGTGATGGATGAGATCCTGCCTGTGCGCGCACCAGAAATTACCAGTGAAGCCATCATCCAAAGTTTAAGTTTTGAGTATCCAGATGAGAATTTGTTCAACAACATTGATGAGCAGGTGATGCCGATGGGGTGGTCTACCGTCAGTGGTATGTTGTGGGCGGATGAGGATGGAGACGGTCGGCAGGGACTCAACGAAAATGAGCGTTTGGCAAACGTGCCTTTGGATGTACTGTCAGTCCATATTGACCCAACACTCGTCAACGGCTCTGTCCGGATTACAACGACAGAAAACGGTGTTTTTACCTTGAGTGAAGTCCTCTATGGCGATTTCTTTGTCAATTGTTTAGACCCTCGCTGCCCGTATACAAGCCTAGCGGTAAAATTAGATGAAGCATCGGGGCTGGCTATGCCATTGAAAACGGCGCATGACGTACAGGTCTTTAAAGAGCAGCTAGACACGAACAACAAATCCCAGAGCGATCTCTGGTTTGTGCATTTTGTTCCCCATACATCAGATCAGGAACGGCACAAAATCCTATCATCAATGGGCCAGCTTGTGGATTGGTGGCCGCAGATTGACGTAGCACTGGTAGAACCTAACCCCGCAATTTTTGATCCACAATTGTTATTACAGCATAAGACAGTGACCTATGTTGAGCCAGACCGCGAGATCACAGGGCTAGGTATGGCTCTCCAAACCCAACCACAACAGTTCGGCTCTCCTCTGGATAATCGACAAATCCCACCTGTTGAAGGTTCAGCTCGTTTTACCCCCAACGATCCAGATTTAGCTGATACAAACTTGACGTATGCCGCCAATATTATTCAAGCATTTGAGGCATGGAACATCACCACTGGGAGCGAGGAAGTGATTATTGCCATTGTAGACACGGGGATTGTCACCGAACATTTGGATATTGATACATCACGTGTCCTCACTGGCTATGATTTTGTGCATGATGACAACTTCCCCGATGACGAAAATGGACACGGAACACACATCACAGGGATCATCGCCGCCACCATCAATAATGGGGTTGGTGCATCGGGTATCTGTCCAAAGTGCAAGTTACTGCCTGTTAAAGTGTTGGATAAACAAAACACAGGGCGCTGGTCAGCCATCTCAGAGGGGATATTATATGCTGCGGACCAAGGCGCACATATCATGAACTTGAGTTTGGGGGGACAGTTCCCACCCAGAGTTTTGGAACAAGCGGTTAAATATGCAATGAACAACAATGTCCTGATGGTGGGTGCGGGTGGCAATACGGGCACGGAAACCATTCTCTTTCCGGCTGGTTATGAGGAAGTGATTGGTGTGGGGGCAACCAATGACCAAGATCAACGATGGGACTTGAGCAGCACAGGTCCTCACATCGAACTTTCCGCCCCGGGCCAAAGTATCTACAGCACATGGGGCAATAGCAAGTCCCGCTCAGAGAATTTTGTCTTCTTAAGTGGAACCAGTATGGCCTCACCCCATGTCGCTGCCATTGCTGGATTGCTGTTGAGTCAAGATTCAACGCTAACACCGGAGACAATCCGTCAAATGCTGATAGATTCGAGTCTAGATTTGGGTGTGGTTGATCTGGATGATGAGTATGGTCATGGTCGTGTTAATGCGCTGCATGCGCTACGGTTGTTAGACAAAAAGGTATATTTGCCGACGATATATAGATAAAGAGTGAAGAGTGAAGGGGAAAGAGTGAAGGGTGAAGGGGAAAGAGTGAAGGGTGAAGGGTGAAGGGGAAAGAGTGAAGGGTGAAGGGTGAAGGAATGTGGTTTTCGTCTTATATCGTAGGTGTAACGTAGGGTTGTCGCGTTGCGAAGCGTACAGAAAGAGACTTGTATCTTTGCTAATTTATGTGTCATAACATTGAAAATTCAAAATGATTTGTTTATCTAACACAATTCATATAGCTTAAATATCATGCTCAAAAAATTTATCTATTTGCCAATTTACACCTGTTTCATCTTTTTTGGCCTTGTCGGATTTAGTGTCCAACAACTATCGTCCCATCATGTAGATTTCAACAGGGCAGACCAAAACATTCAACTGGGATCAAGCCATACTCAAACCAACCCAACAGGTTTGATAGATGCGATTGATTTATCTATTGAAACGGATGACTATGGATTGCTCAACGTGCGCGAAGGACAGCGAATTCGTTATACCTTACACTACCAAAATATAGGAGAGCAGGCGGCTACCGATGTGGTTATCCGTCAACGTGTGCCAAACTTTGCTCGCTATGACCCAATAGCAACGGCTGAACTACAGATGGATCATTCATGGCACTATACAGACACGATTGCTGGCAGCATTCTACGCGCAGATATTGGCATCGTCGGTTCCAGTAAGGGCGGACAGATTGAAGTCGTTTTTGCTATGGATGAGGCTTTCCCTCTTCTTGCACCAGAGGTGACAAGCGAGGCCATCATTGAAAGCTTAAGTCCTGATATGCAAGAGGTAGATTTGTTGAACAATGTCAGTACACAGACGGTCGCCATTGGTTCAGCCATTCTCACGGGGATTCTGTGGGTGGATGCTGATGGTGACGGGGCACAAGGGCTTAACGAAACGGTGACGTTGGAAGATATATCGTTGGATGTTGTATTTGCCGATGAACCACCATCGAATCCAAGTGCATCTATCCGCATTACATCCACAGCCGATGGTGTTTTCCGATTGACCGATATGATTTATGATGACTATTTCATCAACTGTTTAGACTCACGCTGTCCCTATAATAGCCTTTTTGTTCGCCTAGCTGAGGTGAATGGCTTCTCTGTGCCACTCAAAACGCCACAAGAGGCACAAGCCTTTAGGGAGCAACTACATGGACCAAAACCCAGCTCAGAACACAACCAGAAAACACCCATTTGGTTTGTCCATTTTGTTCCCCATACATCCGAACAGGAACGTACACAAATACTCTCCACTGCTGGTCATACTGTTGATTGGTGGCCGCAGATTGATGTAGCTCTGATTGAGCCAACATCTCTATTTGACCCAAGATCGTTGCTGAGGCATGAATCAGTCCAATTCGTGGAGCCGGACAGCCAAGTTGTCGGGCTTGGTAAGCTCTTACAAGGACAACAGAGATTTACACCGCTGAATGAATCACAAACGCCTCCTGTTGAAGGCTTCGAGCAATATGTGCCAAATGATCCAGACTTGATAGATGAAAATCTGACCTATGCCACTGACATACTCCAAGCCTTTGAAGCGTGGAGTATTACCACGGGGAGCGAAGAGGTGATTATTGCAATTGTGGATTCCGGTGTTGTCACCGAGCATCTGGATATTGAGCCGTCGCGCATCCTGACTGGCTATGATTTTGTGTGGGATGATGACATTCCAGATGATGAGCACGGACATGGAACCCATATTGCGGGGATTATTGCTGCGACCATTGATAATGAGATCGGGGGGTCAGGTATCTGCCCACAGTGTAAACTTCTGCCTATCAAAGTGTTGGATAGGCGCAAGGCAGGTGGATGGTCAAATATCTCGGAGGGCATTCTGTATGCGACAGATCGAGGCGCGCAGGTCATCAATTTGAGTTTAGGCGGACAATTCCCGCCCGAAGTGTTGGCGAAGGCTGTCGCATATGCAAGCGAGAACAATGTCCTGATGATTGGTGCGGGGGGCAACACTGGGTTTGAAACCATCATTTATCCTGCTGCCTATGAGGGTGTCATTGGGGTGGGCGCAACCAACAACGAAGATCAGCGTTGGAGCCTAAGTAGTACAGGTCCACACATTGAGCTGTCGGCGCCAGGTCAGAGCATCTATAGCACATGGGGCAATATTCATGTGGGTTCAGACGCTGAGGATTTTGTCTTTTTGAGCGGGACCAGCATGGCCGCCCCCCATGTTACAGCCATTGCCGGATTACTATTAAGCCAAGACTCATCGCTCACACCAGAGACTATCCGTCAATTGTTAATCGCATCCAGCACAGACTTGGGTGAGACCGCCCTTGATGAAGAGTACGGTTATGGCCGTGTCAACGCACTGAGGGCATTGCTTTTATTGCTCAATCAAACTGTTTATCTGCCAGTGGTACATAGATAAGGGTGAAGAGTGAAGAGTGAAGAGTGAAGAGTGAAGAGTGAAGAGTGAAGAGTGATGAGTCAAGAGTGATGAGTGATGAGTGATGAGTGATGAGTAATGAGTGATGAGTGATGAGTGATGAGTGATGAGTAATGAACGAGCAATCTGACCATCAACTCTTCAACTCTTCAACTCTTCAACTCTTCAACTCTTCAACCTTTCAACTCTTCAACCTTGCAACCTGCAACCTGCAACCTGCAACATTAATTATGAATACGACACGTCAAAGCACTATCTGGGTTCATATCCGCTTTATTGGCGGCATTATCATCGCATTGGGGACAACGCTTCTGCTCTTTCTCGTTGTCATGCAGCCACCGTTGGGTGAGTTTCGTGCCATGCTCCTCTTTTTGGGGTTTACGTCCATGATCTCGCTCGTGGCCGGGTACAGTGCCTATCGGTGGGGATGGATTGGTCGCTCGCCACGCATGCTCTGGACATTGATGGGCATTTACTTGCTGTCGAGCCTGCTCACCTTTGTCAATGTTTGGGTGACGGCGCGGCTTATGTTTATCAACCAGCATGATTTGATATTGGCAACGCTATTGCTTATCTTTGCGACGGGAATCGCAGCGTCATTAGGTTATTTCATGTCCACAACCGTGACAGACAAAATCATGTTGTTGATTCAAGGGGCCAAGAAAATTGCATCAGGAAAACTGGATACACGTGTGGAAGTGCCTGGCAATGATGAGATGGCGGCGTTGGCTGAGAATTTTAACCAGATGTCCATGCAACTGGCGGAGGCAGAGCGCAAGCAACAAGAGCTAGACACACTGCGTCGCAACTTAATCGCATGGGTCGGCCATGATCTACGCACACCCCTGACCTCGGTACGGGGCATCTTGGAAGCGATGGTAGATGGGCTGGTGCAGGACCCTGAAGACGAAGCTCGTTATCTCAACAACGCCAAACGTAATATCCAGTCACTCTCCGTCCTGATTGATGACTTGTTTGAGTTGGCACAGATTGATGCCGGAGGGTTAAATTTGGATAAACAACCCAACGCCCTTTCGGATTTAATTTCGGATACGCTGGAAAGCTTTGCCAGCCTTGCCCAGAACAAAGGTGTTATTCTCTCTGGGGCCGCTGATGTCGATGTGGACCCCGCCCTGATTGATGCTCGTCACATGGGGCGTGTCCTTGCCAATCTGGTTGGCAACGCCATTCGCCACACGCCTGAAGGGGAGCGTGTCGAGGTCAAAGCATGGTCTGAGTCCAGCTATATCTCCAATCCGGCTTATCAATCAAATCTCAAGCGTATATTACTCAAAAAACGACCAACACACCAAGGACAAAATGGTTTTCGCCCCCGCATTGCACATGGCAACATCATTGTTGAAGTCCGTGACAGTGGCGAGGGGATCAGTTCAGAAGACCTACCCCATGTCTTTGAGCAGTTCTATCGCGGTGAAAAATCACGCAGTCGTTCTACAGGCGGCTCTGGGTTAGGTTTGGCAATTGCCAAAAGCATTGTTGAGGCACATGGTGGTCAGATTCATGTGCAAAGTGAAGTAGGGCAGGGAACTCGTTTTTTGTTGACACTGCCACGTTAACTTAAGACAACAAATACATTGTTTATCCGATAGTATTTCAGTCAAAAGTGTATTTCCAAACAAGTTTGCAAATAAATATACTAAATTGTTGAATTGTATCGTGCATAGTGTCTCTTCTGAATGCTGCTCTTGTCTGATTTTATGATAAAATGACGGTGACGAATGAAACGTATGAATGATCAAACCATTAAAGAATGGTTCACACTATAAGCGAAAAGAGGCACTACAATATGGATGAGACAACTTATAGCTACGAAACCTATCTTTCCCCGCTCACGTGGCGTTATGGTAGCGATGAAATGCGCACGATCTGGAGCGAGGCGGAGAAGCGGCGTCTGCTGCGTCGCTTTTGGGTTGCCTTGGCCGAAGCGCAACACGAGGCAGGGTTGGTGACAGCGGAGCAGGTGGCCGATTTACGGGCGCATCAAGCGGACATCGACATTGCCCGTGCGCAAGAAATTGAGCGCGAAATTCGTCATGACTTGATGGCCGAAATCAAGACCTATGCCGAGCAGTGTCCCGTGGGGGGTTCCATTATCCACTTGGGGGCAACGTCGATGGATGTGCTGGATAATGTCGATGCTCTGCGTCTACGAGGTGCGTTGGACCTGATTCTCAGCCAACTGACAGCCACGCTTGAGAGCTTGGTTGTGCGTATGGAAGCCGAGGCCGATACCCCTGCCATTGCCTTTACACATATCCAACCCGCCGAACCCACAACTGTCGGCTATCGCTTGGCACAATATGCCCAAGATCTGTTGATGGATTGGGCAGAATTAATGAGGGCGCGTCGTTTAGTTCGGGGTAAGGGACTCAAAGGTGCGGTGGGAACCAGTGCCAGCTATACGCAGCTACTACAGGGCGATCATCAAGATAGTGGTCATGTTGGCAGCACATCCCATACAGATTCTGACAAAAATCTTACAGCGCAGCAATTAGAGCAAATCGTCATGGAAAAGTTGGGTTTGGAAGCGTTTCCAGTCGCAACGCAGACTTACCCGCGCAAGCAAGATTGGCTTATCCTCAATGCATTGGCCGGGTTGTGTTCGAGCTTGCACAAGTTTGCATTTGACTTACGGATTTTGCAAAGCCCACCGATTGGGGAATGGAGCGAACCCTTTGGAGAGAAACAAGTTGGGTCCAGTGCAATGCCATTTAAGCGTAACCCTGTGGTGTCTGAAAACGTCGATAGTTTAACAAGGATGGTTGCTGCGTTTCCACGTGTGGCCTGGGATAATGCGGCGTTGAGTTTGTTGGAGAGAACTTTAGACGATTCTGCCAACCGCCGCTTTACCTTACCACAGGCTTTCTTAATTACGGACGAGGTGCTAAAACGTTCTAAACGACTGGTTGATGGTTTGCAGATTTGGCCGGGACCCACGGCACGAAATTTGAAAGATTACGGATTATTTGCGGCCACAGAGCGAGTCTTGATGGAGGCTGTCAAAGCCGGGGCCAACCGACAAGAACTGCACGAAGCCATCCGCGAGCACAGCATGGTGGCTTGGGGTGCGCTACAAGAAGGAAAACCCAACCCAATGATTGAACTGATGGTGGCCGATCCACGTATCCATCACTTTGTGGATGCAGCCGACATCCCTGCAATGATGGATGCAACTGACCATGTTGGTGATGCGCCTGTGCGGACACGGTTGCTGGCAGCGCAGATTCGCGAAGAGCTTGCACGGTGAGTTGGTAGGTCGGTAGGCCAGTATTCGGT
>JBCCFC010000272.1:0-12122 GCA_039029935.1 Chloroflexota bacterium | reverse complement strand
GACAGGGGCATTGTTGATTTTACTGGTTCAGACACCGATTGTGAACCGCTATCTGCCTGATGCCATCAAGACAACGGCCAACTGGGTGTTGACACAACCTGTGATGGCAACCCTGCGTGGTGTGGTGATGGGCAGCAGTGTGGCGTTGGTGATTGTTGGCATTCGCTTTATCATGGGGGGTCGAGACTAAAACGCCATGAGTTGGAGTCGGGATGAGATAGCGCGCAACGAGATAGCGCGCAATGAGGTAACGCGCAATGAGGTAGCGCGCAGCGAGATCATGCATGATGATAGCGTTGAAGAGCAGATCGGGTCCATTTTCTGCCCTCATTGCGGTACAGCCAACCGTACGGATGCCAATTACTGCAATCGGTGTGGCACAATTCTTGACCATGAGGCATCTTCTGCACCTGTCGCCAGCAACAGGTTAGATGATGATGAGATGTCTCCTGAACCAGAGGTAGAGGAGCCGCTCTCAAATGTACCCAACGCGTATATCCTTGATAATGAGGATTACCACGACAGCCTGCCCGTTGACCCCAATTTATTGCAACAACAGCCTTGGTTAAAACCAGGGTTGGATGACTTGGATTTATTGGATGATGATGTTCCGGCGGGTCAAGAGCCACCAGTCAATGAGCTGGACATTGACGGTAGCGTTTCTGATGAAGAGAGTAGCACACCTCTGCCAAGTCGCTTGATTGGGGGCATACAAGGGCTACTGGAGCCTGTGAATTTGGCAACAACCCCAACGGCTACACCACAACCACATGAGCCACCTCGTCAAGGATTGGCGGCACGTCTGGCGAGTGCAGGGACATCGTCTCAGCCAGCGCAAACATTCGACCGTACTCTACTGCAACGGGTGCAACACCTGATGAGCCAAGAGCCAACTCTCGCCCACACACCGTTGACGCGCCAGCCAGCCTATGCGCTCCGTATCCCTTGGCTATTCTTTGTGATAGCGGTTGTGGTTGGGTTGGTGATTCTGCTGCGCCCTGTGATCCCGACAGGTACAGTGCAGGAATGGCCCGGTGTCAAAGAAAGCTATGATGCGCTTGATGCCTTGGAAACAGATGACACGGTACTCATCTATTGGGCATATGACCCTTCGACGGCTGGTGAGCTTGATTTGGTGGCGTTGCCTGTGTTGCAGCATCTTTTAGAACAGCAGGTGCAGTTATTGTTGGTCAGTTCATTGCCAACGGGGGCAGCAACGGCTGATTACCTGCTCAATCGGCTTTTGGTGGATTTAGTTGCCTCGGAGTCGCTTACCGTGAATGCCAGTGATGTGGATGCAAGTGATATTGAAGCAAGTACACCAGTCACAAATACACAGGCGTCCGCCACAACATCATCCACAACGGATGATGGCACGACCATTTTGCAGTCGATTTCACGGTTAAAGACACTCTGGCTCAATGGTGGGTATTTGCCCGGTGGCAACATTGCCTTGCCGCTGGTTGGGCAAGAGTGGCGGACAGTGCTGATTACACAAAATACAATTTTACCAGAAAGTCCTGCGATAGCGGACTATGCGGCACAGATAAGGGACCCTGTGCTGTCGATTGTGTTTGGGGCGCAGGCAGAGGATACACAGATGTGGCTGGAACAGGTGCGTACCTTGAATGGCTTGCCCATTGTGGTTGTCACGAGCGCAGATGCCGACCCAATTTTGCGTCCCTATGTGCATAGCCAGCAGATTCACGGGATTGTGAGCGGATTTGATGGCGGACTGGCCTATGAACAAATTCGCACAGGTCAACCAGAGGCAAAACCGCTCTCTCGGCATGTAGAAGAGACGATGACACGTCGTCTAATTTTCCAAAACTGGATACACATTCTGCTGTTTGTCACCATTGTTTTTGGAAATTTAGCGGCACTTTATCGCTGGTTGTAGGGCTTGATAAACACTTCCAGGAAGGGGTATGTACCATTCTGGGAAGTAGCATTCATTATGATTGATTTGATTCCAACCTATCTGCTACCATCCACCTCAACGATGGGCGCAGTAGGGTTATGGCTAGGATTACTGTTTTCATTAAGCATCTTTAGCATTCTGCTACGAGATAATTTTTTGGCGCGCCTATCCCAATACATCTTTGTGGGGGCTAGTTTAGGCTACCTTGCCGTCTTGGTTGTGCAGCACATCCTACAACCCCGTCTCTTTATGCCACTGTTTCAACCGCAATTAAGCAACTCAACCAATGGTATTGACATAGAACGATGGTTTTTGTTTATTTCGGGTGTCATTTTAGTGGTCGCCGCCCTCGATAGAACCATTGTTCAAAATGCAAATGCACCGATCACACAACAAACAGGGACGCGCTCGCCATTACGACGGGTCCTCTATTTTTTGGGCCGATTTCCCGTGCTCTTTTTACTGGGTATGGGGCTGGCCGTCACCATAACAGGCACGGTGCAGGGGACGTTTGTGCCGCTCTTTTGGCACACAGCCGACACCAGCTTTGAGTGGTTTGCACCCATTGACCAATTGGCACTAGGGGTGTTTACCCTGCTGGTGACACTCTCAGCCTTGCTCTATTTGTTTACAGACCCCGAACGTCATCTCAGTCAGTTACCAGCCCCGCTGCCCGCACTATCACGGGCGGGTGTCTGGCTGGGGCAACGCATGTTATGGCTGGCTGCGGGAGTTGTCTTTGCCCGCCTCGCCGCTGGGCGCTTTAGCCTGCTGATTGCACGAGGTGAATTCTTTGTCTACAGCTTGGAGCAGACGGGCATCTGGCAATGGGCAGAGTCAATCTGGCAGCAGATATCAGGATTGTAGGTATGTTAAGCGTATCAATTGACGGTAGCATTCTGGTCATTGGCGTTGAATTGGATGTTGTGCGGGTCTGCTGGCTCGAACCCATTGCCAATGCATCTGCTACGCCTCCACCTGCTGGCGATTCAGCAGCCCAGTTGACCGATAGATATGATGGGCAGTATCGCCTCGTGGGGTGGCAACAGCTTCAAAATAATGGGCAAGCCACATTGCTGCAACAGATTGAGCGCGCTTGTCTGCGTTTAGGAAAGCAGATGGGGCGACCCTTTTGGGATGATATCCATGCAGCCCCGTTGATGGAACACGCCACGACAGACCCTGTACCCGGCAATGGTTTAGCAACCCCAATGTTTCGCCATGTCGTCGCTGCCGCAACACCGCAACCTCATCTGCGCGCCTGGCTGATGGGTGTCAGTCCCTCGGTCAGCATTGCCGCCGCCCAACAAACGCTTGCCAGTAGCCCGACGCAGTTGGTTGGCATCACGCACTTGGAACAGCAGATTACACCGCGTCAATTAGCCAACGATATACAGAAAGCCAATGCCGATGTGTTGGTGATTGTCGGCGGCTATGATATCGCCAGCACCCATGCAACCGCACCGTTACAAACATTGACCGACCGTGTTGTCGAAGCCCTGCTGCGGATGCCGCCTGACCAACATCCGAAACTTTTTTTTGCAGGCAATCGCTGGGCAGCGGGCATCGTTGAGTCTACACTGACGGCGGCCAACGAGAATTTTGATGCCGAAACGGTTGCCAATGTCCTGCCCAAACCTGGTGTGTTGCAACCCAGCGGGTTGGTCCATGCCCTCAGCTACTATCATTGGCGGCTGTGCCAGCGTGTCTCTGGGTTTGCGCAAATCGAGCGATGGGCCGCCAGCGGAACCTATCTGGCGCAGATCAACAGCATGGAGTGGAATTTTGCCCAGCTTGTGCAGGCATGGATGCGCTATCAAAATTTACCCTATCTGCACGGCATCTATCGCACCACAAATTGGTGGCTGCATGTGTGGGCAACGGCGAACCAGCGCACCGTGCGCATGGTCTATCACAACCCCAATCGGCCATCAGAACCTAGCGGCGTCAACCTACGCTCACGGCTACTCCCAGACTACCAGCCACCACTCGATTTAGCCGCCTCCCCCAGCACAAACGTTGCCTACTGGCCGCCCGCCCAACTCATCAGCGATTCATTGACGCCACATGCCATCGCACCACCTAGCATACGTGGACTCGACCGCTTCCGTTCACCAAAAACTGGACAACCATCAGCGCAGGGCATTGTCAATACCACGCCTGAAATCCGTACAGCCGATGTTCTTTGGTGGGACCGTCATGGTCTTGCGCCCGCGATTGCGGCGGTTGGGCAGGTGACGCCTCAAGCGATGTTGCAGGTGTTGGCGGCGGATGTATTTTAGAATAGCCGAAATCAGTATGAAACCTCTTCGATCCGCCACCGTTGTCCCCAAGTGACACCCTCAACAGCATCATCCAACATCAACGGAACCCCATCCGCCTGACTGTACACAATCAATTCAAGTCGATACGTCCCTACCGCTGTACTGCGAGGCACACCTAACCGCAATGTCTGCGCATACACATCGTCACCCACCACACCCAACCACTGGCTTGTCGGCAAAGACGGCCATGAATCCTGCTGCACAATCACGTTGTCCTGCTGGTCATAGAGTCGCAAACTCATCGCCAAATCGCTTGGGTACTCGGCCAAGCCGGGCAAGACTTGCCACGTTAACTGCACGTAAATCGGTCTACCAGTCTCATATAAGTCTGCCGATGGCACAGTAACATGATTCTGTAGCCGCAAGGCATTGCCAAAGTCGATGTTGTCATCAGTATGCCCTAACAGCGTGTCGAGTGGGCTGTTTGCGCGCTGCGTATCATAGCGTTGAACGGCAAGGTAGTCACGCCCGGGGTAGGCGATTTCTTGTTGATGCGACGTATGTGTCTCCAGCCATGTACGGATGGCCCCGTCAGGGTCGCTCACCGTGTCATAGAGACGGAAGTGCCAGATGCGCAGGTAGATGTCGGCAATGTCTTGCAGGTTGGCCTCGGTGTCGGCTTGGCTGATGGCAAAAAAGTCACTGTTGGGGTTGCCCCAACCGAGGCTTGGTTGTCCATCTACGCTGCCTGTACGGATGATGCTGGGGGCGTCGATGATAGCATGTTGGCTTGGATTGAAGTCAGCGAGGCGTGTGACTGCGGCCAATGGTGGTGGAACGACGTCTCCTTCGTGAGGCCAATAGGTGTCAAGGATGGTGTGTACCCAGCCCGCATTGACTAAGATAACATCGCCCGGACGCCAATTATTGGCAAGGTCGGTGACAGCCGTGCGGTGGTCATCAGCACGGTATGGGGGTGCAAACCAAAATCGTTGCAAACTCATCACACTGCCGACCAAAATAATCATGACAGCAAAAATTTGCACAATCATCTGAGGTTGCCATCTCGACCGAACAGGATTCATCACGTTTCCCATAGCAGATGGGGAATGAATGCCCAGGGCCAAAAGCAATGCAAATGGTGGCGCATAGGTGAACAGATACCTGACATGGTACAGCGGTGTAATTGTGAGTGTGATCACATAGATGAGCAGCATGGGTAGCATGATATAGAGTAGCAAGCTGATTGCCACTAGCCGTTTTTCGGGTTGGCTTCGTCGCAAATTGTAAGCAAATTGAAACAATACAATCAGTGTAATGAACGCCCAAATCCAAGGTTGCCCTGAACTTTGCCCGACGACAAACACGGCGAGGCTTTCAGCAATTGCATCGAGAAATTCGGGCAGGGTCTGCCAGGGGACACGCCAGGGAGGGACGGGTGGATCGGTGGCTTGTCGCCAGAAGATGGGGAGCCAAGGAAGCCAGATGAGCAGTGCGCCAACTTGGGCAAGTAGCCATTGGGTATACCAGCGCAGTTTGTCGGACATTTTGGTGAACAGCGTGAGCAATGCGATGACGTTGAGTGTCATAAGCAGGAACATGAAATAGTAGAGGGTGTACATGCCTAGCGCAGCACAAATCGCATAGAGCAGTAAGCTCTGCCGTGTCCCTTTTCGTTGATAGGTCAACAATGCCCAGAAGCAGAGTAGCCCCAATGCCGCCCCCACTGTGTACATACGCACTTCTTGGCTATACCAAAGATGGAATGGGTTGATGGCTGTTAGCCAGAGTGCCAGTAGCCCAATATGTGGTGTATAGAGTTGGCTTCCCAGTGCATAGATCAGCCCCATAATTAGCACACCAAAAAATAGGCTGGGCCATGCAAAGAGAAATTCTAGCCCATGTGCAATTGTCGGCTGAGTCAGCAGTCCCCAGAGGTGAAGGAACAAATAATAGCCTGGCGGGTGGATGTCCCTAGCTGTGTGGGCGATGAGGTCTGGGATGGTGCGCCGGGCAAGATAGATGCTGACCGTTTCGTCATACCAGAGCGACTCTGCACCAAGACGATACAGGCGCAGAGCAAATCCGACAAATAGCCCGATAATAAGCAAGACTCGATGCTGTAAATTCATATGATTACGACAATGTAAAATCCCTATCCACGCTCCCCCGTATCCGCGTTTTTTTTCTTTAACGCGGATACGGGGGAGCGTGGATAGGGATTCGTTTCGGCACGTACATAGTGTAGAAAGAATAATCGAATACACACACTAATCACTAATCACTCTTCACTAATCACTCTTCATTAGGCATCAAACGCACCACCTGACTGCCAACCGTATCCGCCAACCAGATGCGTCCTTGTGCGTCCACATCGATACCAATGGGCTTGATGCGCGAGCCGTCGGCGTTTGGCGGTAAGTCCCATAACCCAATGGCTTCTCCTGTGATATCACGTTTGACCACACGCCCCTCTTCGGGTTCTGTCACATAAAGTGATGGCGTTGGGTTCTCTGTGCTTGGGTCAACCGCAAGATGCGCACTGTCAATGCTGTTGGCAACAGGGATATCCCATGCCAACTGTCGGCGTCCATCTGGCCCAAAACGAACCAATTTATACAACCCCATATCCGTGACATAAATGGCATCATCTGCACCCACAGCTACATCAACAGGTTGGGCGTTTTCACCAGGCCAAACGGGAATTTCCCGGACAATCTCACCCTCCATCGTAATGGCCTGAATGCGACCGCCTGGGGTGTTGGCAACCCAGATTCGTCCAGAGGGATCGACATCAATGCCGCGGGAACGTTCGACAAAAACAGTATCCACTGGCACATCAAAGAGATGGTTGCCAAGCGTCTCTACTCTGGCATCCAAAACAACGAGGCGGCCCGTTGTTGCGTCCAGGACAACCGCCCGTGGCTCATCAGGGTTGCTGTGGTCCATCGCAACATCAAATGGCTCAACAAAAGACTCAACACGCCCCTCAATTGTGATTGTGTCGATCTCGCGCAGCAATGAGCCGTTCTCGTCCAAAATCAACACACGCTTATTCCCTGTATCGGCCACAAATAGATGGTTTTTGGGGCTAACAGCAATTCCCTTGGGTGCATTTAGCTCTGTATAGACAATCTCAGTGTTGCCAAAGAGCATATTCGCATTCACAGTTGGCGCGGCAGGTGCGTTGGGGTCAAAGTTGAGTTGGGCGAGGCTAGGCATGACAACCTTTTCGTAGTTGCCCTGCGGTGGGAAGAGTACCTCGCTAGGGATAATCTGCACAAATCCACCGGGTGGACGCCAGAATAGATTGATGTGTGTGTGATCTGTGCGGTCTGCATACCGAACACGGATATCGTGTAGACCTGACTCTAAGGTGATGCCACCTTCGGCATAGACATTCCGCTCTATGCCTTCGACAATCTGCTGCTCGTTAATAAAGAGCGTGGATTCATCAATCGACTCTAGCCCAAAGCGATATTCGCCTGCTCGTGGAATGGCGATCTTACCCTTCCATTCGACTGTATAGGGTCGCGGCAGTGGTGTAATGTGGAAATAGAGATTTAGTTTCGGGTCGATTTGGGCCAAGGCTTCGGGTGGTTCCCAATTATTATTGGGATAGTAGGTGCCCAGCAAGCCATTGTTTGTAATCGGAGAGAGGAAGAAGACGTTGTTTGGAATCAACTCTGGGCCTCGATCGGGCGGACGCCATGCCAGGCTAAATGGTTTGAGCGCATCGTCATCGGGGACGCTGGTACGCACTCTGATAGCGTGGTTGCCAATCGCCAGCGATAAGGCCGTACTCAGTTCACCTGTACCCGCAAGAATCTGTTCTTCGCCAATATACACCTCTGTGGGTCCTGGTGCTTGCACAAAGAATTGGTGTGGACCATAGGTATCAACACGCAAAATGCTATTCCATTCCACTGAGAACGGTGGCTCGCCCACAGGGGCAACCTTTGACCAGTCAAAACTCAACTGTGGGTCCTGCTGCATCAACGGGTTGGGGCTATCCCAATTGGCGGACCCCGCATAATAGGTGCCAATTAACCCCTGAACTTGCCCCAAGGTTTCTTGGTCAAGAATGGCATAACTGAGCACAACAGGACCGCCAAATGGTGGACGAATCTCTTGCAGATCACCACTGGGATAGTATCGCTGTGCCTCAGCATAGATGGACTGACTTTCGGCATTCATAATGAGCGCGGCCTTGCGGTTGACATCCCAGTCTAATGGCAGATGGTCGGTCGTATCGAGGCGTTTATAAGCAGGGATGTCACGAGCCAGAAATTGAAGCGTCGGATGTCCGTGAAAGAAGGAGATCACATAGGCGTCAGTATCACCATCTAGTTCCATAAGTAACTCGGCGGCCAAGGTTTCGGGTGTGGAGAAGGCATTCCATGAGGCAAAGTCATTGGCCTGTTTGTTGAAATAGAAGTCAATGTTATACCACCCGATGATCACCATCAGTACCGCTAATGGTAGTGCAAAAAATCGTGGATAGAGACGGCCATCGGTTCGTTGCCATGCCTGCCAGATCATGTGCAAAGGCAATATCGCCAGTATATACACCACGGGCATGGTTCCAATCGAGCGTAGGGATTGTGGCGCTTCAAAGGAAAGCGAAAGGATGCCACCCAACAGCGAGGCGACGAGCCACATCGGTAAAAAGAGGGTCCGCAGGGATGTGATGCGCACCAGTGATAGCCCAAGCCCAACAACCATAAATGCGGCGATATATGGATCAAGCATGGGTGCGCCAGGCAGATTATGACGACCATTGGGGTCACCTTTATAGTTAAACATCAGCAGATGCTTTTTCGCGTTTTCGATGAGTGCAGGAATTTGTTCCTCTGGGCTTTTGTCAGAGAATATCGAGGTTTGCTCGGTACGCGAAAAATATTGCTCTGAATTTTCATAGGCATAGAGTCCCAGTGGGGTAAAGACTAAGGCCGATGTCATGATCATCACTGCAAGGCCAAGCCACATCTGTTTGAAAAAGCCACGTGAAAAGAGGGTGAGGATGATTAGATAGATCCCAAACATCAGCACAAATAGTTGAAACGCTGAATAATAATATAATCCCAGCCCGATACTCAACCCTGCCAGTGCAAACTCTGTCATGCTGGCTCGTCGCAACCCGCGTAGGAAAAAGCCCAACGTGAGCAGTTCGAAGAGTGGAGTGCTGATGTTGTACATACCAATGCGGCTAAAGTTGATATTCCAACGGGAGACTGCCATCAGAAAGGCGAGTGTCAACCCCATTGGTCGCCCAAATAGCTCACGCCCAACCATAAACGCGGCAAGAACTGTCCCCATACCCATCACAACACTGATGAGACGGACTGACTGTGTGCTGATGTCAACAAAGTCAAATGCCAGATAGATGAGGCCAAGATAGTGGATGGTGGCATTGATGGCATCGGTATAAATAATGCTATACTCTGGCTCTTCCATCATCCGAATCGCCTGTAATGCGTTTGCCGCTTCATCATACCATGTACCAAAGGGAAGCTCGTCAAAGCGGTATTGTCGCAGAAAAAGCGCAAGCAAGAAGATGAGCAGAAACAGGAAAAACGACCAAGAGGTGAGCTGCCCCCATAGATGTCGAATCGGTCGCCATATCTTCGCAAATAACTGTGGAAGCGGTGCTGTCTGTAACGCATGCCAAAACGGCTCAAAGTTGATATCGCTTGCAACGGCTGCGGCAACAAAGAGCGTTACACTGGCGATATGAATCCACCAAGACAACATCTCAGGTTTATCGACATCGACATGCCAAACAAATACTCCTGTCAACATCAGCCCCAGCAGTGCCATGCCAATACGCCAAGATGTACGCTTCCAGGCGTCGCGCTGCCAAAAACGGCTTGATGGTTCTGTTTCTTCTGTAGCAAATTCTTCTGTATTAGGAGGAAGAGCAGGTTGCGTGTGACTCCTAAAAAAACGTGCGGTGGGTGATATCAGTGGCTTATTTCGGATTGGGAAACGGCTAAATGCAATGATAAATAGACATACTGATACTCCAAACAGTATGCTGGCCTCGGTGATAAATTCACCCTCTAAACGAGTTTGACCGGCCCACGCCAACAAAAGCGCAACGCCGCCCCAAACAATCGGCCAGATAGTGGGTCTTTTTCTCATCATATTGATTTGGTATTGTGTGTTTTCTGCTGTGTGTATAAATAGAGAAAGACAGTGAGAGAAGATGCAGTTGCATCTTCTCTCACTGTCTTGAATTTGTTTATGTTATCCAAACCTGCGGCATGGATGATTTATTGCGCCATTTATGGAAGCGAGCCAATGGTCTGGTCATCCCAGCTAGATACCTCAAGCGAGAGGGAGATACGGATGCTATGGGTATTTCCCTGTGCTTGCATGTTTGAGTTCATCTGTGACATGCTTTCTGGAAGCCCTGTTGGATCATTGATAACAACGGCCATGCGCTTCTTTTTCGCTACACGGGCAGCAGCAGGTGACATATGATCGTTTAGCATATCCATCGCTTCTGAAACTGTCTCCACTTCCGTGATATCACTATTGTTGACAACAACAGCGGTCGAGCCATTGGCAATGTTGTCATCATCACTATCATCATCTGACGCACTACGAGCGGCTGTTGATACTGGCTCCTCAAACACTTCTAACATCGGGCGTGGTCGATGTGCGCGATCCACTGTGAATTCAACCCATTTGCGATCTTCTGGCTCAAATGCATAGCTCCAGTAACCATAACGAGGAATCTCAAACCCATAGTCATCAGCCAACATAAGCGTATCTAACTCAAATTGGAAACGAATCTCGATAGGTGGATCAAATTCGCTCAGAACCGATTCTGGTGTCCCATCGAATTCACCTGTATCTGGGTCAACTTTGACGACCGCCCAGTTGAGCCAAAGACGCTCTGGCTTAAATGCTGTATCCGCATCCTGATCGTCAAGAATCTGGCCGTCTGTATATCCATCGCGGATAACCTTAACAACCTTTTTACCATAAATGTTCCTGTTGGTTTCTACTGGGTAAATCGGCAACTCGACAACAGTCACGTCATATCCACCAACCTGAGGTGGAACCTTGACCACTGTCAATGGGCGAAAATCACTGTCACCCTGAGCACGAGTTCGTTTGCGACAAATCAAGACACCTTTTTTGTTGGTTTTACAGCGGAATGGTCGCGCTTCAGCAACAAGTGCGGCCATATCATCCATTGACTCCTGCGCTGGAAAACGAACTTCCTCTAAATCAACCGCACTGATGGATTGCGCAAGCGGTATATCGGCTTGTTCCACAGTGGCGGCACTGACCGCAGGAATGGCACATCCTGTGACCAAAAGACAGAGTACCATCAACAATCCAAAACTCAAATAATGTCCGCGTCCCTTTGATCCACCAATGTGAGATACACTCATAGTGGAGCGATGTGAGTTTGATAAACCCGACGGCAGGAAAGCGAATTGAGACGAGATTAAGGATCGCATTTTGTTTTTATTTGACTTCATAAACTTCTTGCTCCTTTGAGCGATAACTCTAAAAAAGAGACTGGTAAAATAGAGACTGAACTAACATTAGGTTATGTTTGCGATTAACATCAAACTGTATCTGTAGATTTATTATACCACAATTTCTTGGAATCGTATCGTACTATTTCTTTACAATTTTCTTTAAATATTCTCACGAAATTGTAGGTATCAGGTGTATTATCTACGATTTTGCAAAAAAATGAAAATTTGATCAAGCGTATTATAAAAATAACGACAGGATCGAAAACATTTACAGACACATCCTCGTATTGATCATCAATGAGCATCAATCGTCATTGCTAATTGGTTTGAAACCTGAGAATTTGTTAATATAGGCATATAGGTTTCAACTGCGTACCCTATCAATTAAATGATAGCGTTATTGCAAAAATGGTAAAAAGGTGAGGAGTACCACTT
>JBCCFC010000271.1:0-12167 GCA_039029935.1 Chloroflexota bacterium | reverse complement strand
CATTACGCCTGGTATTTTTTACGTTTCAGAGCCAGAGCATGCTTCAAGCAATAATAGTATCTGGGCAGCGGCCATTCGTACCACATTTCAGTTTTAAAGCTTTTCTCTGGTGAACCATGCCGTTTATGTGTTATGTGCTGTTGGGTGGTTTCTGCGTTGTGGTTTCTGCGTTATGGATGGGTAGACATTATTCAGCCACATCACCCTCAGCCGCAGCCAACGTCGCAGCATCAGCCGCCAACTCCTGATCCAGCAGATATAGCCCGGGTTTGAAATCACCGATCAATATCAACTTCTGCAAAATATCATCGACCAGTTCTTCTTCTTCCACCTGCTCATCCACAAACCACTGCAAAAAACTGTCTGTCGCAAAGTCACCTTCGTCACGCGCCATTTTCACCAGCTTATTAATCGCAACCGTGACCTGCTGTTCGTGTGCGAGGGCTGACTCAAAGACAGCTTGTGGTGTCTCCCATGTAAACTCTGGTTCAGGCACTGCATGTAGTTTGACACGACCACGACGACTGTTGATAAATTCATAAAACTTCATCGCATGAGACATCTCTTCCTGTGCGTGTTGATAAAACCAAGCCGCAAAGCCTTTGAGATTGGTATCTTCAAAATGAGCCGCCATGGACAGATAAGCATAATAGGCGCGCAGTTCGTAGTTAATCTGCTGATTGAGTGCGCTTTGTGTTGATTCAGTTAACATAGTCTCTCCCGTTACTAAATAATTTTGATGCAGCAACATGCTGATACGATTTCATATAATTCAGTTGTACCGGATGGATACTTATCAATGGTTGTGGAGGACAGTTTATTATCGAATCGTGTTACTGTCTAATTCTTTGTGTGGTCTGTGGAACTAGTCGCCTACAGCATGAGTTCGGCTCGGCACTATCGTTGTGCTGTATCCATAAATTACTCTCTACTCAAGACCTGTAAATCTTGCAGACTTTCTGCTTTTCTGATCTTGATGCTGTCTGGATCTCCCCACTGAACGGCTTGGCTCTGTCGCGGCAATCTACGTAGTAACCAGCCACCAATCAACCCACCCAACAAAATTAGCAGCAACGAGATGCCGACTGTCGGCAGAGTGATGCCAAAGATAATGATCAACAGACCTAGATAAAAATGCCATCGCCATATCAGGCCATATAGATATTCAGCCACTGTTTTCTTGGGCATATTGAGTCCTTTATGCTCTGTGTAAAAACCTGGAGTTCCTGTGAGGCCGTGTTTATTTTTTTGTCTGCCGTTTGTTGCTGAGTTGATCTCTTGCTGTGCGCGACTGTATAGTCAATATCGTAACAATGATGAAAAGTATAATTGCCAGTGTAATCTGAATAATATCTAAAATCATAAATGAAGCGATGTCGTCATAAATATCTAATGCACAAACAGCAATAAAATGCGTTATACATGATGGTAACGCACCAAGTTTGAAGTATCTATAGAGTACTGTTATACTACAGCCGGACTCAGCATGAATATGTACACAAAGTTGTCTATTGTTAGTGCCAGTAACAAGTGACAATGTACTGTTCTGTTGGTTTCTGTTTCGACCAGTCCTCTATAGGGCTGGTCTCTTTTTTATCTAAAAACTCCTATTGCATGATTATCCCTGAATTCTAACTGCACTACACAATAATTTCTTGCTGTTAGCCGCTCGGCCACACTTGGAGCAGACATGGGTGGGCTGGTTGACCAGCAGCGCAAATGATTTAATATCCTTTTTCAAGAGGTCTTTTTTGAGTTTGCACAATTCTTTAGACATGTTTCTTTCTCAATACTTCAGGCAAAATCTGCATAAATAGAGATGGGTCAGCAGTAGATGCGTTTTGCAATAACCGCTGACCTATCACTCTACCTAACTACCATCAAAACCTACTCCGGCAACGCTGTGTTGACGGTCAATCCCAGTGCAGAAGCAACCTCGGCTACTTTATCGCCTTGGTCTTGTAGTGTCATCACAGCTTCCAACACAATGGGTCGTTGATCAGCCAGTACAATGGCTTGATCAAATGGTACATGAATGGCATTAACTTGCGACATGCTTGCTTCCAACAACGCCACCATCTGGTCGTTCAGGTCAGTGTCTACAGCGGCGACAACATCGGCCAGTGATGTTCCACTGACTTCGCTGCCATCCAACCGTGTGTAGCTACCCATGTAGACATTCATTACACCTTGGTTGTTGGTGATGATGTCACGGTGCGTGTTGTCGCTAAAGCATGAATGCTCATCTTCCTGATCTTGGTTGTCCAGAGCCGTAAACATGCGCTCGCCAGCCAATTCCGATTTGCTGAGAACACCCAAGCCCGTCAGGACATTTTGGATTGCCATGTCCGCGTCTGAGGCCAAGAACTCGGCACGGTAGTTGTCCGCACCTGCAGCGTCCCATGCAGCGACCATTTCGGCCAAGTTATCGACAAGCTGCTCACCAACAGCCAGCAGATATTGTCCACGACGCTCGGCATTGGGTGCATCAACATAGTCGGTGTAGGCACGTTGACCTGCGCTGTCCTCATACATATCCTGTCCCCACAACAGGAACTCGATGGCGTGATAGCCTGTGCTGATGTTTTCCTCAGCCCCAACTTCGTTGAGCGATGCAATCAACTCACGGCTGATTTCTGGATATTCCTCAACATTGTTAATGATGCCTGCTTCTGGTGCGCCATCGACATAATCGACATAGGCTTCATCCAACGGCCATGCATTGAGCAAGCCCTCTGGACCATCCTCGTCATCAATCGGCCCACCATAGAAACGGTAGGCTTCGGTCTGTCCATATGGCTCATTTGACGCCAACCATGCATTCTTAGCCGCTTGATGAGTTTCTTCACTTGGGTCAGCCACAAGTGCCTCAAGTGCCGCTTGCAGTTCAACCGCCAACATGTGAGAATCCTCGTAGCTGGCGTAAGCAATGTCCGCATAGGTGGTCAGGGCAGTTTGCTTGAGTGCGGCCATGTAATCACCCTCTGCTATATCTTCAGATGCTTCTTCGGCTTGTGCTTCTTCGGCTACCTCTTCTGCTGCTGGAGCCATCTCTTCAGACGCCATTTCCTCAGCAGGTGCTTCTGCCGCTGGTGCAATACACGCTGCGACGCTGAAAACAGCAACGAGCAACAAGATGCTCAATAAGTAAATTCGTTTCATGATTGTCCTTTCCACGTTCAAACGACGTTTCATTTAAAGCGATTCCAAAAATGCAATGAGCGCATCGCGCTGCGCCTGCGAAAGTTGAAGTACATTTCCCTTGGCTGCTTCTGCCTCACCACCATGCCACAACACCGCTTCCATCAAATTTCGTGCGCGGCCATCATGTAAATAATAGGTATGCTTGTTGACCGTCTGGAACAGGCCAATACCCCATAACGGCGGTGTGCGCCATTCATTGCCCGTTGCCTGAAAATCAGGACGACCATCTGCCAGTTCATCACCCATATCGTGCAATAGCAAATCGGTATAGGCTCGAATGGTCTGGTGTGACAACGCCGGAATGGTGGGATGAATCCCCGTTTCAAGTTTGGGTGTGTGGCAACTGGCACAGCCCGCATCCATAAAGACCTGCTTGCCTTCCAACACCTGTGGTTCCTTCCAATCACGCCGAACCGGGACCGCCAGCGAACTGGTGTAAAGCACTACTTTCAAGAAATCATCATCATCAATTTCGGGGATGCCCCCATGTTGGACAGCCTGACAATCGGTCTGTGGTTCAGCGCAGTTGTCCTGTGGGAACAGCCCCGTCGTGATACCCATATCACCTGAAAAAGCCGACGCCACCTGCTGCACCACCGACGGCTGGTTGGCCTTCCACCCAAAGCGACCAATCGCCATGCGGTTGTTGTAGGCATCCCAGACATAGTTGGGCCGTCCGGATATGCCGTCGCCATCTTGGTCGGTCGGGTCAGCCAAGGCCAGCAGCGTTTCGTCTGTAATCGCTTCTAACAATCCCATGCCAATGACTTGATTGGCAACACGGGGCGACATCATTACTTCGGGATGCATCTCGCCATAAGCTAAGTCTGCCAATGTGTAGGTTGGCCGACGCAACGAGTATGGTGTGCCATCCGCAAATGTGCCTGTCACCTCTTCGTAGTCAATCTCCACAAGTCCCTCAGACCCCAATTCTAGGACTGCTTGATCATGAAATTGGCCGCCATAGGTTGGTTCTGGGATGGGTGCGTGGTGGATATCTTCACCTGGTACACTTAGCCGTACCAAAAAGCCTGTTGGCAATTCACCATCAAACTCAGGCGGACGACCTCGGCCATCCTTAAAATGACAGCCTGCACAGGAGCGTGCATTGAAATAGGGACCCAAGCCATCACGTGCGGTTGTTGATGCCGGAGCCGTCACCCAATTTTGGTTAAAAAATGAGTTGCCTACAAAAAAGAAAAGCTCATCCATGCGTTCCAATCCTGGTGCGGGTAAGCTAAATGCATTGGGTGTTGTATTGAAAACGGTGGTTAATCCGCCGGATAGCTCTTCGCCTGGCTCTGCCCGCAACATTTGTGTACTCGTTGTAGACTCCTCGGATTCTATCACCTTGGTTTGTTGTGTATTGTTTGCCGCAGGGGCTTTACTCGTTGCCTGTGTCGAGTTATATTGATTTCGTTGACATGCAACAATAATCAACATAAGCAACCCCAATACAATAATAATTTTTTGACGAGCCAATCCAATACACAGCATAAAAAATTAACTATTCAATCCAACAAACCAAATGAAGTGGGTTGGCTTTCTATAAACACGCAACCACTCATGATTTATAAAAAACCAACCCTGTTGTTAACAGGCAGACTACAACACGGCAAAGCATAGCATAGGCATGGGCGTGTTTCAAGGTGTCAATTGAGGTCAATTGCACTGGATTGAATGCGGTTGGTGTGAAGCAATTTTGTAAGTGATGATGAGCAAATTGAGTAAGCGTGTGTGAGTGGTTTGGGTAAGCGAGTTTGGCAAGAAGTGTTTATGTCGGTTATTAAATTTGTTAACTTAGGTTACACTACGGGCAATGTGCTGGTCTTCGTCAAACATACAATCTATGTTAAACTACATGGAGAGAATACATGAGCATCTGCGTTCATGAGACATATTATGGTATTGGGTTTGCCCAATCTTTTTCATTATTAACGAGTATGACAAATGACACAAGCAGAAAACAACAAAATTCGTATCGGCATCGTTGGCGCGGGTGGCAACACCAAACTAATGCATATTCCAAAGCTGCAAGAAATCGAGGGTGTAGAGATAGTCAGCGTCTGTAACCGCAGTCGTGAATCATCGGAAAAGGTTGCCAGCGAATTTGGCATCCCTACCGTTTATGACAACTGGTGGGACCTGATTGCAGCAGATGACACCGACGCCGTTGTGATTGGCACATGGCCGTACATGCACTGTCGCATGACATTGGCGGCACTGGCAGCGAACAAGCATGTGATGTGCGAGGCGCGCATGGCAATGAATGTCACCGAAGCTGTGACCATGCGCAACGCAGCACGTGAGAATCCACATCTAGTTACACAGATTGTCCCTGGCCCTATGACCTTTGGTGTGGATCAGACCATTCAACGAATGATTGCCGAGGAATATATCGGTGATTTATTGGCGATTGAGTTGCGTGTCAATGGCAATCGCTTCTTAGATGCCGAAGCTCCACTCCAATGGCGGCATGACATCGACCGTAGCGGTGTCAACATCATGTTGTTGGGTATCTGGTATGAGTCGCTGCGGCGTTGGGTCGGCGATGCTAAAAGCTTGATGGCGATGGGCAAGACCTTTGTGCCTATGCGCATGAACCCAGAGACAGGCAATATGCAAGCAGTCCACATTCCCGAGCATATCAACATCATTGCAGACATGGCATGTGGCGCACAGGCAAGCATCTCTATGTCTTCAGTTGGCGGGTTCTCTGGCCCCAGCGAAATCTATCTTTATGGTAGCGAAGGGACACTGCGGCTTGTGGGTGACAAGCTTTATGGTGGTCAAGTCGGTGATGAGGGCTTGCATGAAATTGAAATTCGCTCAGAAGAAGTTGGTGGTTGGCGTGTTGAAGAAGAGTTTATCGGTGCGATTCGTGGTGAAGAGGTGATTGAGTATACCAACTTTGAGGAAGGCATCAAGTACATGGTCTTCACCGAGGCGGTGCATGAGAGCATGGCTTCGGGATGTGCAGTAAATTTGGAAGCATTGGCGCGGTCGCGGGGGGCATAGAGCGCATCATGACAACAAACGCCAGACTCAAAATCACAGATATCAAGGTTGTTCAATTACGTATTGTCGAAGAAGTCGGGTCCATTGAGCCAGCGTGGGATGTAGGCGGCTCCATGCCGATTACCTCTGGTGGTGGCTCCATCGTCGAGATTCACACCGACCAAGGGCTTGTCGGCATCGGTCCCGGCATTGATCCCAGTTTGCTCGAGGCGGCTAAAGCCTGCTTGGTCGGTGAAGACCCCTTTGACATGGAGCGGCATGTGGGCAAGCTACGTTACTATGTGCGTGGCAGTTCCTATCGTGGCAGTGCCAGCATTGATATTGCGCTGTGGGACCTCATCGGTAAGGCGTGTGGACAACCGCTTTATAAATTATGGGGTGGTGGTGAGACAGGCGCAGCCAACAGCAAAGTTGCGGGCTATGCTAGCATGGTACGCCTCTCCACACCAGAAGAGCGTGCAGACTTAGCGGTTCAAGTCGCTGATGAAGGCTGGCAGGCTATCAAGTTGCGCATCCACTGCCAGACCATGCAAGAGGATATTGCCATTGTGGAGAAGGTGCGTGAGGCGGTAGGCAATCGTCTGGAGATTATGGTGGATGCCAATCAAGCACAGTCACGTGGTAACTGGCAGCCGGGGGTCCAGTGGGATTATCGACGTGCGCTGGAAACGGCCATAGAGCTTGAGCAATTGGGCTGTTACTGGCTAGAAGAGCCACTGCCGCGCTATGCCTTTGACGATATCGCCAAGCTCAACCAAGCTGTCACTATGCCGATTGCGGGTGGTGAAAATAACGTCGGTATCCATGAATTCCTATACATGTTGCAAAACGACGTATATGATATTTTGCAGCCAGAGGGCATGGTCAACGTGGGCATGAGCGACCTGCGCAAGATTGGTGTATTGGGTGAAGCCTTTGGCAAAAAGGTCATCCCCCATCATGGTGGACGTGGACTGGGTACAATTGCGCATCTGCATCTCGTCGCCTCATGGCCGCATTCGCCTTACTTAGAAATGCTACACGATCCACCTGTTGGCGACTATCGACACGGCTTCTCGATTTTACAGGAGCCATTGGTCGTCGGTAGCGATGGTTGTGTGACTGTTCCACAAGGCCCTGGTTTGGGTGTTGAGATTAACCCTGATTTGCGAATCGCGTAAATTGTACAACCTACTTCCAGAAAGGGGATGAAGTCTATTGGTTCTGCCAAACTGTTTATTACCCCTTCCTGGAAGTGCATTTATGATCAAATAGCTTCAACATGACAAACACAATACCACTGGCTTCTTCACTAAGTGCCATTCAAGCATCCCAAATCCGCCAAGTTGCCGATGTTGCCTTTGGCATGGAGCAGGCGGGCACACCCGTCCTCAAACTTCAGTTTGGTGAATCCAACATGCCGACACCCGATTACATCAAAGAGGCAATGGTGCAGGCACTGGCCGATGGCTACACCTTTTATTCGGAGAATGCGGGGTTGCCCAGTTTACGTGAAACACTGGCGCAAAAATATGCAGAAATGCACAACGTGACCTTGGACCCAACACGTGAAATCATGATCACTGCGTCTGGCGTACAGGCACTCAACGTGTCGATTCGTTGCACCATCAACCCCGGCGATGAGGTGTTGGTGTTAACCCCAAATTGGCCGAACGGCACAGAAATTGTCCGTATGTATGGTGCAACACCGATTGAAATTCCCTACAAGTTTGATGAGGAGCAGGGATATGCTATCGACTTCGAGGCGTTGGAAAATGCGCTCACACCGCGTACCAAAATGTTACTCTACACATCCCCATCAAACCCATTGGGCTGGGTCGCAACCATCTCAGACCAACAGGCATTGCTGGACTTTACACGCAAACATAATCTCTGGCTTGTGGCAGATGAGGTGTATGAGCGCATTTACTTTGATGCCCTTGTCGCACCGTCGATTTTGCGGCTATGCACACGAGACGATGCCGTGATTGTGGTGCAGTCGTTCTCAAAAAGCTATTGCATGACAGGTTGGCGGTTGGGCTGGGTCATCTCACGCGCCGATATGATTGCCCAAGCGACCGCGCTGAACGAGTTTATCGTTTCTCATGCCGCCAGTATGACACAGCGGGCGGGTGAAGTCGCCTTAACAAAGGGCGAGGCCGATGTGCAGGCACTATCGAAGGCGTTTGCCGAGCGTGTCAATTACTGCTATCAGGCAACATCAACGCTATCAAACGTATCTGTAGCACAGCCTGCGGGGACCTTCTATCTCTTTTTGTCGATTGATGGCGTGGATGATTCGGTTAGTTTTGCGCTTGAGTTGCTCAAGCAAGAGCAGATTGCGGTTGCACCGGGGTCGGCATTTGGCAACGGTGGCGAGGGGGCAATACGCATTTGTTGCGCTTCGGATATGTCAGTTCTTGAGCCAGCAATGGAGCGTCTGACACGGTTTTTGGGAAACAGGTAGAAAAAAAGGCGTTGGTCATAATACTGTGACCAACGCCTTTTTTCTCATGGTATTGCATAGAGACAGTACAACAGATTGCCTATCTGTTGCGCAGGTTGGCAACCTGCGATACTGTTTTATAGTTGGATTATGTAAATAGCGAATCCACTTCCTCTTTCTGCATCGTCTGCTTATCATCATACAGATAACAGGCCGCCGCATGTTTATTTTCCACCAAAAACAACGGTGGACGCGCCGCATGACATTTGTCCATCACCTGCGGACAGCGCGGTGCAAACTTACACCCTTCACCAATCTTAGCTGACTCGCCATCAACCGCGATAATCTCCTGTTGCCCCCATTGACGATTGAGGTCAGGCCAAGGAATTGAGTCAATCAGCAACTGCGTATAAGGGTGTTGTGGATTCATAATCACCGAATCGACATCGCCCGCTTCCATAATCGAGCCACGATACAGGATAATGATGTAATCGCTCACATGATAGGCCGTTGTGAGGTCGTGGGTGATATAGAGAATCGTAATATGGTGCTCTTTGTTGAGCTTGTGTAGACTCTCCAGAATCGTTGCACGCAGCGACGCATCCACCATCGACACAGGCTCATCGGCCATCAACAGCTTGGGCTTCATCAACAACGCCCGCGCCACCGCCAACCGCTGACGTTGACCACCACTGAGTTGATGTGGGAAACGACCCAGTGTCTCTTCAGGACGTAGACCTACGCTGACCAACGCATCGTGAATCATCTGGCGTCCCTCTTTACGCGAATTTGCCAGTCTGAAATTTTGCATCGGCACATTAAGAATATGGTCTACCTTGTAAAAGGGGTTGTAGACCGCAAAGGGGTCTTGGAAAACCGCTTGGACTTCTTTACGAAAGGTAAATCGTTCATGACGGCTTAATGTGCTTAGGTCTTGCCCTTCATACAATACAGTGCCATCACTTGGTTCGAGAAATCCCAATGTCATCATGCCCAGCGTGGTTTTGCCACTGCCGCTTTCTCCAGCTACAGCGATAATGCTCGGTGAATCGGCGTCGAGTGACAACGAAATATCGTCCAGAGCGACCGTGCCGCCTTTAAATTGTTTGGTTACGTTTTGAAGTTCAAGCAGTTTTGACATAGATTTTTTCTTTCTGTGTGATTGATTTACGATAAATAATCATTTCATGAAGGAACCAGTTCCCGATGTGGTTGTTGCTGGGTAACTTCCTCCAATATATTGTTGAATACACCCATGCCATCTTCTTTGGCAGTTGAACTGATATGAGATGCTGTTGGATGAGGCCAAATCGGTTGCACAATTTCTTCCTCATCGTTTTCCCAGAATGCCTCGCTTGCCCCTGTTTCACGACAAAATTCAACAAGCCGTGAATGTATTGTTGTAAAATGGCGCATGAAGTGGCTTACTATATGGGTATCAGGCAAGATAACGACGGTTGCTCTCTCTGCATAAGACCCGATGTATACAGTTGCATTACCGACTGTGATTTTGTTTTGTTCAATCAAGATTCCATCGCTCAAGATGTCATTGTAATTGTAATAACTATACCCGTTCATCGTTAATTCAGATCGCAATTGTGGCACCAATGGCATTACAAAGGCGATTCTTAAATGGAATTGTCTTTGCTGATCTAACCTGTCCTGAATTTTTGCCATCACGGTGTTCTCTTCTATCTGCTTAGTCTCTAAAGTTGACCAGTTAGGCACGATGGGGCTTACCCAGGCTGCATGGTCTCCACCAATTAACTTGGCAAAGCTGGACAACTTGTTCAGTGTCTGAACCATATCAAAACGCAGTTTGGGATACCCGATCTCTAAGTCAAGTTCATGCATATCCATTTTGTTGCACCTCCCAAGTCTACTATTTAACTTGTCGTTCAAATTTCACATCTATTTCAAGTGAATGATACGTCTCATCAATTTCAGACTGTGCCAATGCAATCAACAACACCATTGTCTGTTCTGTATGTTCCGAGATTGGAATCAACTCATTCAATGCTTCATCCACAAAACGAAAAACAATGCGCTTAATATCTGCAATCATTGATTTTAGTATGTCCGGTTCACTCTCTGTTACTGGACCAGTATACCCGCCAAGCGGATTAACGTCCAGTTGCACACTTGCTCGACCAGCATCGCCTTCCTTATGTATGAGATGAATAGCTTTTGCTTTATTGACCAAAGATTGGACATATTTTCTTCTTGCTCGGTCCAATTTGGTAAGCTTTCCTCGTGCCTTTTTCTGCCGCTCCTGTGCTGGAAGACTATCTTCTATAGCATCATAGACCTCAAACCGTTCAAACTTTGGGTTCAAGTAGATATCAATTGTTACAGAATTTTGCTGACAAAAGTGCTGTATCATCTCGTTCAACAGAGCGGGTTCAAGTAATGAGAGTTTTTGGGTTGATTTATGTTCAGCAATTTGATATTCGTCATTGAGTAGTTTTTCGAGACGATCTAAATCCGTTATCTCAACACTCAGGCCCGATGGTAGAATTTCATATACCTTGATTTCACCATTAATTGTTTCCGCAACGTTCTCAAATGGAGGAGATTTATCTTTCATGCTTACCTCACGGCATCCTATACCATAAACTCAATTTCAAAGATATCAATAGTTTAGCCATCAATCACACCCCGTTTGATGAGTTCTTCCCATGTAAAGGGAATTCGTTTTACGAAGTCTTCAGCCATTTCCTTTGCCCGTGCAACTGCCATTTTTCTTGCTTTGCATCGTCGTAATTCTGCTGCCATCGAACCCACAATATTAGATTGATTATTATGCAATCCCGGCATAGGAACTATTTGTTGAACTACTTTCATCTCGACTCCTCTGGACAATTTTGTGTAATCTCATGTAGAACTCGGTATCAATTGCATTATGAGGTCCATATATCGCCAAACGAGTCAACAATTAAGTATCATACATTCTATTTATCAATTGTGACTTTACCACACCTATACTATGATAAAATCGAATATATATGGTGAACAATCTCGGACACTCATGTATATTTGATAGGCTGTCGTGTACAAACTATGAATCAGGAGTCAGAAAAGGCTAAATTCATTTAATGGAAAAAAAATCATATTTGCTTCACAAGATTACCAAACTTCTATAGTTTGGTAATCTTTGCTACTGCAAACATTCTGTCAGAAACTAGCAAGGTGAGTGCTTCAAAATTTGCAAATAAATACGCATGCATTATTGTTGTAAAAGAGTACGATGCTAGTGCATGTTGGTAGGTGTGCACCTACATGCAGCTATTGGCTTGCTTACGTATGAAGACACAAAAGACTACCTACATCAAAACATTTATCAGTGGCTTGTAATTTGGCCATGGCAGCTAAAGATGCAGCATTAGGTGAATTTTCATCAATTGCTTGGGCAGCAGTACGTACGAGAAGACGAGATGCGATCAAATCGGTGGACATTTCAGCTAATTTGAACTGAGTGTTCTACAACGAAATAAGGATGCGATTAAATCTGTGGATATTT
>JBCCFC010000270.1:0-12202 GCA_039029935.1 Chloroflexota bacterium | reverse complement strand
TTTGATTTACGTTAGCGATTCGTTTGATTCTCGTTTGAGTTCAAATTACTACCCCCCCTGAATAGTTACGGCTGGAGAAAAGATATGCGGAGATTTACGTCTTATGGGCCCGTCAATACACGACTTCACTATTATGTCCCACGTACAGAACTGGTTGAGAAGACATTGAATGAGGTAATCGGAGATGTCCCAGAGGAGGGTGGACACTACATCACTGCGTGGGCACCGCGCCAAACAGGCAAATCGTGGATATTGCACAAAGTTGTTTCAAGAATTAAACAGGATGAAAATTTCAACTGGGTTCAAGCGGTTAAACTGAACTTGCAGGATTTAAAGTTGGAAAGTGATGCCAATGTCGTTGCTGAAGAAATTGCATCACGACTCTTTTTTGAGTTAGGGTTAGATGAGAAAACCACATCGACGCCAAAGAGACTCAAAGATTTTCATCGCATATTCACGCGTACCGTGTTAGACAAACCGTTGATTCTTATCATGGATGAGTTTGACGCTTTACAACCACAAGTGATTGCGGCTATCGCAGGTGTACTTCGTAATATTTATATTCACCGCAGAGAGCAACAGGATAAATCAACATCTAAAAAGACATACCTCCTGCATGGTGTTGCGCTCATTGGTGTGCGTAGTGTCCTTGGCATGGAAAACGAAAGTGGCTCCCCCTTTAATACACAACGCAGCGTACACATCACCAATCTCACCCATGATGAAGTCCAAGAGATGTTTCGATGGTATGAGCGTGAGAGTGGACAAACAATCGAACAGGATGTCATTGACCGTCTTTATTATGAGTTACGCGGCCAACCCGGATTAACAGGCTGGTTTGGTGAGTTGATGACAGAAAAATTCAATCGGACCCCAGAACAGCCTATCTTACTATCGGATTTTGACTATATATACAGTCATGGGCAAAATACGCAGCCGAATGCCAATATCACCAACTTAATTCAGAAATCACATGAACCGAAGTATAAAGAGCGCGTCATTAAGCTCTTCCAAACAACGGACAAGGTTCGTTTTAGTTTTGATGACGAGCAACTGAATTTTCTCTACATGAATGGGGTGATTGATTTTGAAGAAGTTGAGACAAGTCAATTTGTCAAATTCCCCAACCCATTTGTTCAAAAGCGGCTTTTTAATTCCTTTGCCTATGAAATGTTTGAGGGGTTAGGTCGTCTCTATGATCCATTCATGGATATGGCAAATGTGATCACCCCAACGACGTTAAACGTCCCCAATATACTCAGGCTCTATGAAGCCTATCTTAAAGAACACCGAGCAACAATTTTGAAAGATGCACCGCTTCGTGCCGACTTACGTGTGCATGAAGCCACCTTTCACTTTCACCTCTACAAATATCTCAGCGACTTTATGCGCCCCAAGGATGGCAATGTCGTCCCAGAATTCCCAACGGGTAACGGTCAGATTGACTTGATTATTCATCATGCCAATCAGGTTTATGGATTGGAAGTCAAAAGTTTTGCAGGTCAGTATGAATATACAAAAGCACTGACGCAGACCGCCAAATACGCCAAGTCGATGGGATGGGCGACTGTGTGGTTGGTCTTTTTTACAGAGCAGATTGATGACAAGAACCGAGAGAAATATGAGGTGATACACCAAGACGCAGATACAGGGGTTGTGGTTGAGATTGTGTTTATACAGACGGGTTAAAATCAACCAGTACGTATTTTTTGTTACATTTCACAAGTCGTGTATAATAAAATTCTACGCACATGTTGGCAGAATAGCGGTCAGGGCCAACGACCGTGTTTGCATGAAAGGGGAATACGCCTGTGGCTGTTGCAGAAAATGTCGGGAATCATCCAACTCATACAGAACAGAGTACATGGCTCGCCCGTCTCGTCGGAGCCAAAACCCCCTTCCAAACACGAAAAGCACTCTGGGGCTATGTATTTGCGCTGCCTTGGGTTATTGGGCTAATCGTCTTCTGGGGTGGGCCCATCTTGGCATCGCTCTATTTTGGCTTTACCGAGTATGGTGTGACCAACGCGCCAAAGTTTACCGGGCTGACCAACTACACACGCGCCTTTACACAGGATGATTTATTCTGGTCGTCACTCGGTCGCACCTTTACCTTTGCGGCCATCTTTGTCCCCGTTACCATCAGCGGTGCACTGATCCTGGCGATTTTGCTCAACCAAAAACTGAAGGGAACCAATATATACCGCACAATTTTCTTTGTGCCACATCTATTACCCGCAGTGGCGATTGCGGTGCTATGGACATTCTTGCTTTCGCCCAAATTAGGCCCCGTCAATCAGTTCCTACGCAGCATTGGCATCAGTGAGCCGCCGGGGTGGTTGGCCGCGCGCGACAGTGCGTTGGCCTCAGTGACAATGATTAATGTGTGGGCCGCGATGGGTGGTAACACCATGCTTATTTTCTTGGCGGGTTTACAGGGTGTCCCACAGGAGTTGTACGAAGCGTCGGAAATTGATGGCGCAGGGGCTTGGTCCAAATTTCGCAATGTGACGTTACCGCTCATTTCACCAACCATCTTTTTTAATGTGGTGCTGGCGATTATTGCCGCGCTTAAGGTCTTTACCACAGCTTTTGTGACCACACAGGGTGGACCATCCTATGCCACATGGTTCTTTGCACTCCACATCTACAACCAAGCGTTTAAATATTTCCGTCTGGGATATGGCAGTGCCTTGGCTTGGGTGCTGGCAGCGATTCTGATTGTGTTCACATTTATCCAGATTTGGTACTCACGGCGATGGGTGCATTATGAAGGTGGATAGGTCAGTATTCGGTATGTCAGTATTCAGCAGGTCGGTGGTCGGTAGGTCGGTAATCAGTGGGGCAGTAGTCAGTGGGTCAGTATTCGGTGGGTCAGTATTCGGTAAGAAAGGGTGATATGGCAGTAGCGATTGATAGCAATAAACAAGATGGAGTGAATGTTGACCCTAGCCGCGTGACAATTTATGCAATTGTGTTGATCCTCTGTGTACTGTTTGGGTTTCCTCTGTTTTGGACACTGATGAGTTCGCTCAAAACCTCCAGCGAAATGTTTGCCTTTCCACCACCCATTTTCCCGGCTGTCCCACAGTGGCAAAATTATGTGGGTGTGTGGACGCTGGACCGCATTCAAATCTTACAGTGGTTTCTGAACTCGGCCTTTGTGGTCATTCTATCAACAGCTGGCACGGTCATCAGCGCGTCATTGGTCGCTTACTCCTTGGCACGATTTGAATATCGCGGGCGAGACACACTCTTTTTTATCACGTTGGCAACCATGATGCTCCCTGCCCAAGTAACACTGATTCCACAATTTGTCCTCTTCTTTCGGTTAGGGTGGATCAACACGCTCTATCCGCTGTGGGTTCCCTTCTGGTTTGGCGGTGGTGGCTTTGCCATCTTTCTCATGCGCCAATTTTTGATGTCACTGCCCAAAGATTTAGACGAAGCCGCACTCATTGACGGGGCCAGCTATTTCCGCATCTTCTGGTCTATCCTTCTGCCACTGTGCAAACCTATTTTGGCAACCCTTGCCATCATCACTGTGATTGCCACGTGGGGCGATTTTTTGGGTCCATTGATTTACCTCAATTCGCCGGATAAGTTTACCATCTCGATTGGACTCCATTTCTTCAATGGTGCACCCGAAGTCGGCGGTGAACCCATGCAACATCTGCTGATGGCCGTCTGCATCATGTCGATGATTCCCATCATCATCATCTTTTTCCTGGGGCAGCGGTTCTTTGTGCAGGGTATTGTCATGTCAGGCATCAAGGGGTAGTGAATAGTTAACAGTGAATAGTTAATAGTTAGCAGTGAATAGCGAACAGTTATTACCAAATAAATCCTACGGGGTTGCAGGTGTCTACTGGACTCTATGCGAATATAGTGTTACAGCATTAAGCTTGCCATAGTATACCTCCAGTATACTTCCTGTAATAGGCTCCGAATTGTATTCGGTGATCTAATTTGCTATGCACTGTTAATTTAGTATTGCATAATAATCTCTAGGGTAGCCTATCGGTTATCATGCAAGTATATCGGTCATCGTGTTATAGTATAGTTCAAAGGAGAATAGGTATGAACCGTAACAAGATCAGTCGTCGTAGTTTCCTGAAGGGGATTGGGGCTGCGGGTGTTGGTGTTGTGAGCCTGAATGTGTTGGCCGCGTGTGCGCCAGCGGCACCATCGGGTAGCCCTTCGGGTGACGGCGGGGATGCTCCTGCCGCCGAGCAGATTACGCTGCGTGTGCAGGTTCCACCAGAGGGTGGGCAGAGCGTGATGCCCACGATGATGGCAGAACGATTTACCGAGGAGACAGGCATTGCGGTTGAGATCGAAGAGACCATTTATGGTGAAATCGAGACCAAGACGCAGACCGGATACATCTCTGGTACATTGCCTGATCTGCTCTATGGACATCATCGCTGGCTCTTCATCAACTATCTCAAGGGCATCTATCACGAAATTGACGACTTGCTGGCGTCGGATGCGCCGGATGATTATGATGACATCTATCCAAGCGTGATGGCGGGTAATTCTCATGACGGCAAGAACTTCAGTATGCCAGGCGTGGTCCATCCAGGTGGTAACATCGCGGTCAACTTCAACAAGACCATGCTGGAAGAGAAAGGCTTGCCACTGCCAGAAGAGGGCTGGACCTTTGAGCAATGGACCGAGTTGGCGAAGGAAGCCGCTGATCCAGACAATGGCATCTTTGGCTTGGGCTTTGATGGCATGAACTCGTTCCACTACTACAGCAACACCTCACGCTCATGGGGTTCACCGGACAACAACGACAGTTGGGTGATGAACGAAGATGGCAGTGCGTTGACCTTTGATACACCACTCCATGCGGAACTGGGTGCATGGTATCTGGACCTGCTCGACAGCAAGGTGTCACCACGCAAAGCTGACTACATCGAGAACTCAGCAGGTCGTCTCTTCATTGCTGGCTTGACCGCTACCCATGCCAGCATCGTGGGCAATGTCACGAACTTCATCAATCAGGTTGATGGTGCATTTGAGATTGATGCCGTGCCACTGCCAGTCGGTGCAGAAGGTCGCCAAGGCACATGTTACTCTGGCAACCAGCACATGATCGCTTCTACGTCAGAACACATCGACGAAGCATGGCAATACATGAAGATGATCTCATCTGGCGAGGCGGGTGTGATGATGGTGTTGGAAGGCAAGCTCCAGCCCAATGGGCACAAATCGGCATGGACAGACGAGCAGGTGAATGAGGTCAACCGTATGTTTGGCATCACCGATACACTGCTGACCGCTGGCATCGAGCCATTCCCAATGCCAAGCAACACACGCTTCACCGAAGCCAACGATGTCTTCCGCAACGAGATCGACTTGATCTGGGAAGGCGAAGTTTCTTGGGGTGAACATGCTGGTGTGATTGAGGAGAAGGTGCAGGCGGTATTGGATTTGGATTTGCCGTCGTAGGGGTTATTACGTCAATCTTTTAGGGAATAAAAAAGCTCATGGTTATGCCACGAGCTTTTTTATTCCCTAAAATTAATTTTAAATCTGCATCCACATTCACTCACGGGTCACGCCGCGCAATTAATAAATACTGCCCCGGCAACCGTGCAACCTCAGACAACCTATCCTTAAAACGCCATTCGGTATCGCTGGGGCGTTCTTCGAGCCGCTCGATACGCAATCCGGCCTGTGCGAGACTGGTGACGATATCGCCTAGCGGCCATGTAAACTCGTATTTCTGCTCTGAGGCATCTTCACCGCCCGCAAAATGGGACCAACCAGTGTATAGCTCCGGTTGATGACGCCCAAAATAATCGCTTTCAATCTTGAGTTCGCCACCCTCAACCCAAAGACATTCGGCAAAAGGATGCTCTTCATCAAGGATCAGACGACCAGACGGTTTCAATAGCCGCGCGACGGTCTGCGCCCAGCGGTCAATATCAGGTAGCCAAACAAGTGCGCCGCCGCCTGTAAAAACGATATCAAATTGTTCATTGAATAGGGCTTGTGGCAAATCGTAGATATCGGAGGCGATAAAGCGCGCTGAGATACCCGCATCCGCTGCCTTCTGCTGCGCTAGTTCAATCTGCGTAGGGCTAATGTCAACCCCTGTAACCACCGCTCCCTGATTAGCCCACGAGAGCGTATCTTCACCCGTTGCACATTGCAGATGGCAGAGCGTCAGTTCCTGCACATTTCCTACTGCCGTGACCGTATGTTCATCAAGCCAACTGCCACCCTGTGCAAAAAATTCGGCTGGCTCCCAGCGTTTGTGTCGAATCTCGGCAATTTCCTCCCAAGCAAGACGATTTTGGTTGGTATATGTTTGAATGTTTGTCATTATACTGCTCCTTCGTATTCCTTCTTCTGGTAATCATTTCGCAAACGTAGTAGGATTCGGCATTGAGGTAATCGATATCCAACATCTGGGGTGAAACCTTCGGGCGATGACCGCAGATAACCAATCTGCGATACTATTTTTGTCATCTTTTGAAGGTCTGGCTCCTCAGGCGAAATAATGTATCATACAGTCAATCAAGCTAGGAGAGTAACTGTGATTAAAACGATTCTGTTGATTCTGCTCGGGCTTTTCTTTATCCTCAATGGCATCAACCACTTCTTTAATACAGCCATTGTGACCGAGTATGCACACAAACGCGGCATCATTTCACCACAACTCATGGTGCGCTTCAGTGGCATTGCCCTGATTTTTGGCGGGCTGTCGCTCATGACCGGATTTCTGAAACTTTACGGCATCATCGGTCTAAGTATCTTTCTGGTCATCACATCATTCACCATTCACCGCTTTTGGGAGGAGACAGAACGTGATGCATGGATGCTTGAAGTCATGCACTTTGCCAAAAATATGGCAATCCTGACAGAACTGATTTATATTGCGGCTGGATAAACGTATACTATAGCGGATTTAGACAAGGAACGAATTTTTGTCTCCGCTGAGGACAAAGGAAAGTATCGCAGGTTGGCTACCTGCGCCACAGATAACCAATCTGTGATACTGATTTATACGTTCCTATTCAATGGACAAAGGAAAGTATCGCAGGTTGGCTACCTGCGCCACAGATAACCAATCTGTGATACAAGGAAAGTATCGCAGGTTGGCTACCTGCGCCACAGATAACCAATCTGTGATACTGGGTTATATTTTCCTATTCAAGAACAAAAAGTTTGGCCCAATGGCATGGGAGATAACCTGAATTTTCCAAACCTATCTCCCATGCCGTTGGGCCAAGCTTCCACGCGAAAGGATACGCTATTGTGACCATAACTGGAAACAATGTACATGACAATATTCTGGGGGCCATCGGCGACACGCCATTGGTCCGCTTAAATTCAGTGATTGATGATCTCCCTTGCACCATGTATGCCAAGGTCGAGTTTTTTAACCCCGGCGGCTCTGTCAAAGATCGCATTGGTCCGGGGATTATTGAGGAAGCAGAGCGCAGTGGCCGCCTGAAACCCGGTGGAACCATCGTCGAATCAACGTCGGGCAATACTGGCGTTGGGTTGGCAATTACAGCGACTATCAAAGGCTACAAAACAATCTTTGTCATGCCTGACAAAATGTCGCAGGAGAAAATTGAACTGTTACGCTCCTTTGGGGCTGAGGTTGTTGTGACACCAACAGCGGTTGAGCCGGATGATCCACGTAGCTATTATAAGGTTGCCGCACGTCTCGTTGAGGAAACACCCAATGCCATTCTTGCCAATCAGTACCACAACCCCATGAACCCGCAGGCACATTATGTTGGCACGGGTCCAGAACTCTATGCGCAGATTGGTGATAAGATGACCCACTTTATTGCAGGCATGGGTACAGGTGGCACAATCTCTGGCACGGGCAGATATCTGAAAGAGCAGAATCCAACTATTCAGATTGTCGGTGTGGACCCAATCGGGTCGATTCTGTACGAGCTTCACCGAACAGGTGAATATACAGATGCCGAAAGTTATGTGGTTGAAGGCATCGGCGAAGATTTCCTGCCCACGACCATGAATCTGGATATCGTTGATACAGTCGTACAGGTCAACGATAAAGAGTGCTTCATCATGACCCGTCGTCTGGTGCGTGAGGAAGGGCTGTTTGTCGGCGGTTCTTGTGGTGCAGCCATGGCGGGTGCGGTAAAATATGCGCGTGAACATAATCTCGGTGCGGATGATATTGTTGTGGTTGTGCTGCCTGACTCTGGCTCTCGTTATCTCAGTAAAATCTTTAATGATAACTGGATGCGGGATAATGGCTACTTGGAGCGTGTGCATCGTGCATCCGATGTCAACGCCGCCAAGGAACAGGCCGAACTGATTTCAGTAACACCAGAGGCAGTGATGGAAAATGTGGTGGCATTGCTCAAAGAGCACAACATCTCGCAAGTGCCTGTGATCACAGAAAGTGGCAAGCTACAGGGTATGGTCACGGAGGTTGCGTTACTCAACCATCTACTGCTTGGTGACCACAAACATGAGCCGGGCGAAACGATTGCGTCCATCATGGATACAGACCCGTTTGTGGTTCGACCCAATATGCCACTTGACGCATTACTCAAATCATTCAGCGAGCATGATGCTGCAATCTTGATGAATGGGAATGAGCGACCGTTGGGGATTTTGACCAAGATTGATATTTTGGATTTCTTGTCGAAGCAGTCGTAGACCAATAATCAGTAATCAGTATTCGGTAATCGGTGTTCAGTGGGTCGGTACTATACTACCGAATACTGAATACTGATTACCGACCTACCGTTCACCGTCTTCCTCTTTTACCCGCGTCGCTTCCACAAGCTGATACGCCTCCATCAACAGTTAATCAGTAATCAGTATTCGGTAATCGGTGTTCAGTGGGTCGGTACTATACTACCGAATACTGAATACTGATTACCGACCTACCGTTCACCGTCTTCCTCTTTTACCCGCGTCGCTTCCACAAGTTGATACGCCTGCATCAACAGTGCATCCGCCTGCTCTTCCGTAGGTGTCACCTTGGCGAACTTCACAAAATCAGCCTCTTCCAACAGCGAAATCAGCGTCTGTTGATGCAGCACAGGAAAATCGGACTGCCGCAGTGTGCGTCGAATTTCTGACGTTGTTGCCTCCAACGCCGTGACACCGAAGCCATTCTCAAGATAATGACGTGTCGCATCGGTGACAAGGGTGTAGTGCTCTTTGAAGCGATCCTGCACGGGCAATTCCAACTTGCGGATGCGCGTCAACTCTTCCAGCGCAATCTGATAGGCGGGGCGTAAATCGACAGGTTGGGCGGGCATGTCATCGTTATCATCAGAGGATTGCCCTTGCCGCTGTTGATAGCGTCGATAGAGCCACCAGCCCAACCCACCCAATAGCGTGAACAATAACAGCGCACCCAAGGCCAAGCCTACCAGCCAAGGCCAGACAGCGGGGATGGGCATGGTTGCCTGTGGCTTGATATCACGTAGCGTCTCGTCCCCTTCGACCAAGACAGAGCGGACTGTCAATGTCAGAGGATTTGTAGATACCTCGGCCAATCCACCGTCTAGGTCAGCGATAGATATGGTGAATGCGGGAATCGTATGTGTACCTGTCGTCCACAATGTACCGATGACTGTCTGATGGCTACGCTCGCTGCTTGGATCAGCCTGCCCATCAACAACCAGATTGAGTTGCGAAACGGTGCGTACCTCTAGTGGTCCCCAGTTGTCTTCAAGCTCCACGGACAATGGTCGATAGCCTGTGGGATGAGTGACTTGGATGGTCAGTGTGATTAAATCACCAACGGTCAGCGCAGGTGCATCTGCCTCTGCAAATGGGCTGGCAAGCGAGGCTGTGATTTCTGGCTCTGTTTGCGCATGGGCAGACTCAGTGATTAATCCACTGTTGATAAGGAAACCTAAAAGCAGGAATACAACCAACCATCCCGCCCAAAATGGACGGGCTACAGAAGTCTGCATCGTTGCTCGTAGCCCGTCCTTGCAGGGCGGTAAACTTGGTTTATTTATTAATTTTGCTTTTTTGCGTACTTGGCGATGATGCATAATCCTATTTACGTTTTGATCGTTTCTGGAAGAAATGGGTCAATGGCGTGACATAATCGTCGGCAGTGGTCAGCACGATGCGGTCTACGTTGGCACGGCGAAATAGCTCTTCTTTGGCGTGGGCAGTCCGCGATTGCTGTGACTGAAATGTATCACGCCAAGCAGCACTGCTCGTATCCACCCAAAGAAGTTCACCTGTCTCCGCATCCTCCAACGCCAACATGCCCACATCTGCAATATTGGTCTCCAGTGGGTCGGCCAACTCGACGGCAATGACATCATGGCGACGGTTGGTGATTGCAAGGGTGCGACCATAGGCGGCATGAATTTCGGCCTCAATATCACGATCCGGTTGGCTATTTTGCATTGGATTGCTGATGATAAAATCTGACACCAAAAAGACAATGCCTCGTCGCTTGAGAATACGGTTGGCCGTGTCCAGCGCATAGCGAATATTGGTTCCCTTCGACTTGGGCTCAAAGGCCAGCAATTCGCGTACCATGCGCAGAACATGTCGCCGCCCTTTGCGTGGCGGGACAAATAGCTCAATCTGGTCAGTAAAGATAAGCAACCCCACCTTGTCGTTGTTGGTTGTGGCCGCAAAGGCCAGCACCGCCGTCAGTTCTGCCGCCAATGCACGTTTAAACTGGTCCACCGAGCCAAAATCCTCTGAGCCGCTGGCATCCACCACAAAGAGGACGGTTAGCTCGCGTTCCTCCACATAGCGTTTGACATAAGGATCGCCCATGCGCGCGGTCACATTCCAGTCAATGGTCCGGATTTCGTCACCGGGCTGATAGAGTCGCACTTCATCAAACTCCATCCCTCGTCCCTTGAAGACCGAATGATAATCACCCGCCAAACTCTCGTTGACCAGATGGCGGGTGCGAATTTCGATTTGCTTGATTTTACGGATAAGTTCTGTGGTGAGCATAGTCTTACGGCACTTCAACCTGATCCAAGATACGCTGCACCAACTGACCCGCGGTAATTTCCTCGGCCTCAGCCTCATAGGAAATGATGATACGGTGGCGCAAAATATTGGGTGCAATCTGCTTGATGTCTTCCGGTGTAACAAAGCCACGGTTGGACAAAAAGGCATGGGCACGCGCCGCTTCAATCATAAAGATGCTCGCACGTGGTGACGCGCCAAAGGCAATTAGATGCTGTAAGTCCCTTAGCCCATTTTCAGCAGGTCGCCGTGACGCCAACACCAGATCGAGAATATACTCTTTGATCTTGTCATCCACATAAATCTGGCGCACCGATTCCCGCGCGCGTAAAATATCGTCTGGCTCAATCACAGGCGTGACCTTTGGCATCGTCTCACCCGTCATACGATCCATGATGATGCGTTCCTCCGCACGGTTGGGATAGTCGACCAATACCTTGAGCATAAAGCGGTCTACCTGCGCCTCCGGCAACGGATAGGTCCCTTCCTGCTCAATCGGATTCTGCGTCGCCAACACCAAGAACAGGTCGTTGAGCGGGTATGTCGTCCCCGCAATCGTGATCTGCCGTTCTTGCATGGCTTCCAACAGCGCACTCTGCACTTTACCCGGTGCGCGATTGATCTCATCCGCCAAAATTAAATTAGAGAAAAGCGGACCCTTGTGAACTGAAAAATCCCCACTTTTTGGGTTGTAAATCTGTGTCCCAATGAGGTCCGCAGGCAGCAAATCTGGTGTAAACTGAAGTCGTGAAAAATCAGCGTTGATGGCCTGTGCCACTGTCTTGATCAGCAACGTTTTTGCCAGCCCCGGCACACCCTCCAGCAAAATATGCCCATCCGCCAAAAGCGCAATCAGCACCTGCTCCACCAGAATGGCCTGCCCGACCATCACTTTATTAATTTCTGCGCGCAGTTCATTCAAAAAAAGACTTTCTTTTTCTATGCGCGCATTCAGGGCACGCACATTTGATAAATCCATGTTTTGCCTTTCTTTTAAGAAAATTAGTTTTGATATCTATTTAGTCTTGCAAGCACTCTGTAACAAAGTCATGAACTTTGACAATTTTAACACCTTCAATTTCTTCTAAAACCAACAAATCTTTATCGCCTGTAACAATATAGTCAGCTTTCCCTGCAATTGCATAAGCAAGGAGGTAGTCATCCTTTGGATCGCGACAAATTTGTGGAATTTCATGCTCAAGTTGAGGGACTTTTTCAGCAATCATGC
>JBCCFC010000269.1:0-12365 GCA_039029935.1 Chloroflexota bacterium | reverse complement strand
CCACCATACTGTTGATGCGCATGTTCCCAGACGAGATCACACCAAATCAACTTTTTGAGGATTTCATCAGTTTCCTCAATCGAAATCGGTAAGCTCAAATCTTCGTGCAACTTTTTAAGATGTACAGACTCCTCAGACCCTTGAAGTTTATCGGGATATTGACTCAGATAGACAATCAGCCGACGTGCATGGGGCAAATTAAAGGTCTCAAGATGATGCCCAAAGTGATAGTACCAAAATTTACGGATATGCCCCTGCCGGTCTTCCACTTCAAAAGTGAGAACTGCCTCTGCACCTTTTTCTGTTGTCAAATCCGCGTCCGGACAGATGCTGTTAAAAAGACACCAAATATAATAAGGATGTCCATCCACCAAGCGGCTGATTTTGTAGGCAACCTCAAACTTGATCTCAAGGTCATCGAGTTTGGCGAATTTGTTGACAAGTTCGACAGCCCCTGCAAGTGGTAGACGCCCGATATGGTATGTACCCACACGACCAAGCATCGACCCCCATAACGCTTCGTCGGTTAGGGCCGTCACCTCTGACCCTGCAATCAGCATTGGTGCGCGTGATGATTCTGCGGCGGTGGAGAATGAGTCCGTATAGCGTTCATAGGGCTGAGTGAGTGCTTCATCTTGGTAGACAACGCGGTTGAGTCGCTGGAATTCATCAAACATGACAATGATGCTCAAGTTTGTTTCAACGGCAACGCTATGGACCATTGTGTGCATAACTTCATGAATTTTAATTTTGTCGCTAATATTACCTTCTTCTTCCCACCATTCAATTCGCTCGATAACCCATGTTTCATGATTTTTTTTTGCAAGCGCATAAAGATGTGTCGAAGACCATGCCTTATCAAACGCCAGCCTTGCATCCCGTGTACGGTAGGCCAAGTATTGCCGTACAAACGAATAGAAATAGGTCCCTGCCAATTCCTTGATCCATATCTTGTAGATACCATCATGCAGTTCAAAGTAAAACGGCATGATATCTTTGCGCCCCCAGAAGAGCTGATTATAGAGCCGTTCCATAAGCGCTGTCTTGCCATACCGTCGATGGGACACCAATGCACGGCTACGTCCGGCCTTTTTGCCAACACGGTTCACCCACTTCATCAGTTCCGCCATCTCACGCTCGCGGTCAGTGAACATACCCAAACCCACACGCTCGGCAATGGGGTCTGGTCGATCTTCTGTTGGATAGTCTTGTGAAATCATTTGTGTCACTCCAATCGCCATAATCAAAAACGTCTATGGATATTATAGCACAAATGGGCAAGAGTGAAGAGTGAACAGTGAACAGTGAACAGTGAACAGTGAACAGTGATTAGTGATTAGTGATTAGCGAACAATCAACTTTCAACTTTCAACTTTCAACTTTCAACTCTTCAACTCTTCAACTCTATGTCAATTCAATCACATCCAACCCCGCCAACCCCGCAAAACTCCGCAACGCATCGGCATAATCGCCATAGGTAATGCAGAAATGATGCTCCAGCCCTTTGCGCATCACGGTGTCAAAGACCTCAGTAGCGGCACGATCAAAGCGGACGACACCGCTGGTTCCGCCATAGCTCTTGGGGGCGCGCACCATTTCGCCGCTGCCGATGACGAGTTGGTAGCCCGCCGTGCCGTTGTCCAGTTGGGCGCGATGGAGTCGGGCGATGGTGATGCGACCGGGTTTGAGCGGGAATTCAAGGAGCAGGGGCAGTTTGCGGTTGCTGTGAACTGTGCCGACAATCTCACCTTCGGGATCGGCCATGCTCACGGGGGCGAGACCACAGTGCCAGAGGACGCCCGTGTCATTTTCGGCGTCAATGGACACCAGATCGGTAATAAATGCCTGTGACCCGCTGACGGCTTGCAGGAGCAGCGACGTGACTGTGCCGTTGACATCGGCCTCGCAACTGGCGGGGCACATCTCCTCGTTGAGCATGCCCATTGCACCACAGGCGGCACAGCCTAGCTCAGTGAAGAATTCGGGCCAGCAGCGCACAGCGACGCCATCCAGTTGGTGTTCTGATGTGGTGTTGCGCAGTGTGGCATAGACACTGGCCGTACCGTTGAGTGCCTCTTGGTCCAGTTCATCCAAGTTGGCCGCGTGGGTCCGAACCTGCTCGACAAAGGCGGTGCGGGTTGGCAAGGAGGCATCATCCCCTTTTGCAACGGCAGCCTGTTCCAGCGTTGAATCCAACGACAGCGGGACAACGGTTGCGCCAAAGAGTGTCTGCAAATCTTCGGGGACATAAGCGCAGGTATCAAAGCCAGCGGGGTAATCACCGACCACGCCGACACGGGCGTTTTGCAAGACACGGCGCGCACGACCCGCCCGCGCCAATTGCTCAACTTTGGTCATCGCCGAGACATCCGCCGCATCTGTCAGTAGATAATCGTAGGCGATGCCCTGTTGCATCATGGCATGGGCGGCGAGATTGATGCCACAGAGACTGTTGAGGCGCAACCGTCCACCTGTGCGTTCATCTGGCACAGCCCATAACAGTGTGGGTGCGCCCTTATCCTGCACAGCTTTCGCCACCTGCACAGCCATCGAGCTATCGGCAAAGCTGGCCTGGAGCAGAATTAACAGGTCAAAATCGGCATCCGTTAGCGAGGCAATCGCGCGGTCAGCACCATCGGCATCCATTAAGAGTTCGTTGCTTGTGCCGACGACATCACAACCCGCATCGGTAAGTTGAGTCAGCACGGCATCGGCAACCGACTGTGCCAGTGGAACGTCAAAGGTGGGGCGGGCGATGGAGATCAGTGCAATGGTTAAGTTTGTGTCCATGATTATTTAGTGAGTAGGTCGTAGGTCACGCTGGTAGCGATGACCTACGATATATTATGATTGCTTAACCAACCCGTGCCCGATCTGTGTCCTTCTCTGGCAGCGGTTCCAGTGGCTCTTTGGCGTTGATGGCGCCACCCAGATAGAGGTTGCCCATACCATCAACAGGCGCAGCCCAGTTGACAGCATTGGCAAGTACTTGACGTACCTCTGGCATAAAGTAGATTGGATAAGTTTCGTGACCGGGGCGGAAATAGAAAATTTTGCCCGCGCCGCGATGATAACAACAGCCACTACGGAAGATGTCGCCGCCTTGGAACCAGCTTGTGAAGACCAGTGTATCTGGTGCTGGGATGTCAAAGTGTTCGCCGTACATCTCCGCCTCGGGAATCTCGAAGTATGGCCCCAGCCCCTTGGCAATGGGGTGCCCTGGCTCAACAATCCAAACACGTTCTTTCTCGTCAGCTTCACGCCAGCGCAGGCTACATGTCGTCCCCATCATCTTGCGGAAAATTTTGGAGTGATGTCCAGAGTGCAACACAATCAAGCCCATGCCCCCCCAGATGCGTTTCTGAACACGATCTACAATGGCATCCTCAACCTGACCATGTGCTTTGTGTCCCCACCAAATCAACACATCAGTATTGTCCAGCACCTCTTGGGTCAGCCCATGCTCTGGCTCGTCCAAGGTCGCTGTGCCTGCCTCAATCCCATGCTCCTTTAAGCCAGCGGCAATCGCCCCGTGAATTCCGTCAGGGTATAGCCCTGCAATGTAGTCGTTTTCCTTCTCGTGGCGATATTCGTTCCAAACTGTTACCCGTATATTACTCATAATTCTTTGATTTTCTCCTGAATGTATTTTTGACAGGAAGGCTGGGGCTGGTATTCGGTAGGTCGGTATTCGGTGGATCGGTACTTGGTAGATCGGTATTCAGTGCCAACCACCGATTTACTGACCTACTGACTTACCAACCACCGACCTACTGGCCTACTGATCACCGACCTTACTTCCTTCCTTTTGATTTAAAGTCTTAACGATGATAATATGCGCAGTATATAAGCAAGTGAGAACGATTGTCAAACAGGGGCAATTCATGTGCAACACAAACGCAAACTAACGGTTGTGCCAGCTTGATTCATACACCAAACTGGTGTATGCTATACGAATGAAACAATATCTCGATCTCTTACAGCATGTATTAGAGAATGGCATCCAAAAGGCAGACCGAACAAATACGGGAACACTCAGCGTGTTTGGCTATCAAATGCGTTTTGATTTGAATGAGGGGTTCCCGCTTGTCACAACAAAAAAAGTATACCTAAAGGCCATCATCCACGAGCTACTTTGGTTTTTAAAAGGGGAAACCAACCTACAGTATTTAAACAGACATGGCATCAAGATATGGGATGATTGGGCTGATGAGCATGGAGAGCTTGGGCCAATTTATGGACACCAGTGGCGTAGTTGGCCTGTTGTCCGTTCTCCACAATATCGGTCTCATTTCCAAATAGGCTATGTGGGAGCCATTGACCAGATTAGTCAGGTGGTTGAACAGATTCAGCAAAACCCAGATTCAAGACGCCATATTGTCTCAGCATGGAACGTGGGTGTTATCGAGGAAATGGCATTGCCGCCTTGCCACTGTCTATTCCAGTTTTATGTAGCGGACGGGCGTCTATCGTGTCAACTCTACCAACGCAGTGCGGATATCTTCTTAGGCGTTCCCTTTAATATCGCATCCTATGCCTTGCTGACCATGATGGTCGCACAGGTCTGCGATTTACAACCAGGGGAATTTATCCACACATTGGGCGATGCTCATATTTATTTGAACCATATAGACCAAGTACAAGAGCAGTTGACACGAACACCCTATCCCAAACCCACGATGCGACTGAACCCAAGAGTTCGTTCAATCTTCGATTTTCGATATCAGGATTTTACGCTGGAAAACTATCAGTCCCATCGTCGTATCACAGCAGAGATTGCTGTCTAAGACGTGTAATCTTTCGGACCAAATAACGGAATGAGCGCATTTGCTCAATGTTTTAGCATCAATCGTAGGCGTTTGATAGTTCAACCCCCTACAAGCCACAATTGATTAAGTAGAAACAGTTGAGCACACTCTCATGCGGGTTGTCCACCAACAAGTGTGCATTATTAAAATGCCTCATCCGGTAAAGGCTGAAGGGTTGCAAGAAAGTAGAAAATTCTTGTCTAAACTTTGCATAATCGGCGATATTCACGGTCAATATTACAAACTAATTACACTGCTCCAAGGTGCAAACCTAATAAATACAGACAACCAATGGACGGGTCAGAAAACAACGCTCTGTTTTATGGGCGATTTTTTTGATCGGGGTCCCAACGGCATTGCAGCGATTGATCTGGTGATGTCGTTGCAAGATCAGGCATCCAAGGCTGGTGGGCATGTATACGCCATTTTGGGGAACCATGAGTTGATGTTATTAGCAGCACATAAATTTGGTGTCGAGCCTGTAACCAGATGGGATCAATCATTTGAGGCGATTTGGTTGCGCAATGGTGGTAAGAGGCATGACATGGAGGGGTTAACCACAGCGCATCTCAAGTGGCTTCGTCATCTGCCAGCGATGCTTCGGGTTGATGAGCATCTGCTCATTCATTCAGATTCAACGGCCTATCTTCGCTATGGACAAACGATTGACGAAGTAAACCACAAAATTCGGGATATGATTCTTAACGCACCACCACCGATTTGGGACCAGCTACTTTTTGACATCAATCTACGCCAGGAATTTATCCATCCACAAGCAGAAGGCATTCAGCGAGCCAAGCAATTTCTAAACAACTTCAACGCAAAACAAATCATTCATGGTCACACACCGATCAGCTATCTCACCCATATGCCAGCCAACAAAGTAACGCGCCCATTGTTCTATGCTGACGATCTATGCGTCAATGTTGACGGCGGCATGTATATGGGTGGTTCGGGGTTTGTTTATGACATCTGATATGCAATACCAACACGAAAAGGAGAAACAAACTATGACAGACCAACTAATTCCACTTATTGATACACACCAGCATCTGTGGGACTTATCTGTACTCAATTTACCCTGGGTCGAGGGGGCGGGGATATTGGACCGTAGCTACGTCACCAGCGATTACCTCGAAGCAACCCAGAATGCAGGGGTTGCCAAGGCTATCTACATGGAGGTGGATGTTGCTTCGGATCAGAAGGTCAAGGAGGCACAACACATCATCGCCATCTGTGAGCAAGAGGACACGCCGACCTGTGCAGCCGTCATCTCTGGCTATCCAGCCGATAGCGGTTTCGAGGCATATATTCGTCAATTTGCTAGTAATCCACATATCAAAGGCATTCGTCAAGTGCTGCATGGCCCTGACACAGGTCCGGGCTATTGTCTACAGCCTGCGTTTATCCAATCAATACAGTTGTTGGGTGATTTGGGTCTGAGCTTTGATATCTGCATTCGCCCACAAGAATTATCCGACGCTGCCAAGTTGGTGGCGGCTTGCCCCAATACCCAGTTTATCTTGGACCACTGTGGTAACGCTGACCCCAACATCATCAACGGTTCTGTCCAGCCAGAGTCTGGCGAAGATGATACATATATCCACACCAAAGAACAGTGGATGGCAGACATGAATACATTGGCGGGCTATCCCAACGTTGTCTGCAAAGTGTCGGGCATTGTCGCACGTGCGCCTGAGGGCTGGGTTCCGAATGATTTAGCACCGACTATCAACCACTGTCTGGACTCTTTTGGCCCAGATCGCGTCATCTTCGGCGGTGATTGGCCTGTCTGTACGCTGGGTGCAACCTATGAGGCATGGGCAAGCGGATTGCGCGCGGTTATCGCTGGACGTAGTGAGGAAGATCAACGCAAATTGCTCTATGAAAACGCCGCGGCCCTTTATAACGTGTAAACATATTAAGTAAAACCTATACATACGACAATGGATTTATGTCGGGAACGGATTATCATCGAGTGCAAAGGCTCAAATCCATTCCCATCCGGGGAACCCTCTGGGTCCCATTGTCGTATTGGCTTACTTAACAACAAAAGTAGAAAAATTTATGAGTATGAAAGAAACGGTCGTCGCCTTTATTGATGAACCCAATTTGGCGAGACAAGCCGAGAAACTCGGTTTTGAAATTGATTATGAAAAATTATTAGTCTATTTACGTGAAGAATGTGGTGTCACCCGTGCGTATCTCTATACAGGGATGGACCTTAGTATGCCCCGCATTCATCACTTCGTCTTAAAACTAAAACGCATGGGCTATGTAATCACCCATCGCCGTAGTCATCCCCGCCAGGATAAATCCGTCAAAATCGACATTGATGTCAATATCGCCGTTGATCTTGTGACCATGTACACATGGTATAACACTGCTATTCTCATGAGTGGTGATGGCGACTTTTTACCCGCACTCGAATATGTCTCTCGCCAAGGTCGCCGCATTGAGGTAATCAGCCTAGAGGAACACACCTCGGATGACTTGGTGAATATCGCCGATAACTATACAGAATTACGCGACATTATCTCTTCGATTGAATATATCCGCGAACGCTCCGATAGACGCTCAGATTCACGATCACGTCGCGAATCGAGCAGGCAGGAGTCGAGCAAGCAATCGTTGAATGGGGCCGATAATCGCCGCCAATCAGATAGACAGTCAGATAGACAGTCAGATAGACAGTCAGATAGACAAACAGAACGGTCCTCTGGCAAAGAGGCAGATAAACAACCAGAGCGCAAAGCCCGCAGAGAGACAGGCAAAGATTCAAACAGAGAGAGTACCCGTGAAAGCACTCGTGAAATACGCCGCACGGGGGTCAGTCGTCGTAGTGCTGACCCAACCAAAGATTTGTTCTGTAATGCGCTGAAAATGGTAGAGCCAGAGCAGCTACCGTGCAATGTTTCCTTAATCAATGATTTGATGCGTCGAATTGATGGACGCTTTAGCATCAAAAACACACAGTATGAACGCTTTTCCGAGCTAATCAGCCAAGTGGAAAAAGAGGGACTCATCCACACCAATCGCAATCGCTTTGGCAACCTCTTGATTAAGCAGATTAACTATGAAAAGCTTGGGGTGGAGGTTGTGATTGACGATGCGCAGGCTGGTGAAAAATCATCATCTGACAAATCATCATCAACAGATGGAACTGCGACAACGGCAGAAGTATCCACAGATACAGCCGTTGCAGATGTTGTCCAGGAGGGTACACCCAGCCATTCTTCCGGTAGTGACCCCTCAGGCATAGACCTCGATTTAGACTCCTTATTTGATGGTGTATTTGAGCAGGCGTTTGATAGCCCAGAGGAGACATCCTCATCCGGTGTCATACCGGATGTCATACCGGATGTCATACCGGATGCCACATCGGATGTCACATCACAAGAAACCGAGCAAAAAGCAGATGAAGCAACAGAGCCAGATGTGTCTGCTACGTCCCAACCAGAACTGAGTGCGACTAAGGATATACAATCGGCGATACGCCCTGTCACTCAATCCGAGCTAGATTTGGACTTGGATAGTTTGTTTGATAACGCGTTTGATGATGCCTTTGGTTCATCATCGCAGGAAGAACCTGTGCAGGAAGAACCAAAGGCAGCTACTACGTCTGTTGATGCACAGCCTTCTGATGAGCAGCCTGTTGACGGGCAGCTCGTCAATACACAATCTGTTGAGCCTGCGGCCAAGCCTGTTGATGAGCAACCTGTTGATGAGCAGCCTGTTGGTGAAGCGACTGTTGAAGCAGTTGCTGAACCTGTCACAAATGAACCTGTTGATGTAGCCAGTGATGAGCCTGTTGCTGAATCGAAGGATGCGCCAGTGGTCGAGTCAACCGATGCAGCGAGTGTAGCCACTGCAACAGATACAGATACAGATGCTACGCTAGATACGGACACAGACTCGGTACTCGATGCCATTATGGGATCGATCACGGAGTCTTTCGATGAATCCACACCGGATGCACAAGAGCCAACCAGCGCGGTTTCAGATGAAGCATCACGGCCAGAACCTGCGTCAACGCCAGCAGATATACCAGTTGCACAGGCTGCACCCGCCCCCAGTTCAGCCGAGCGTTCAGAGCCTGTAACCGAGGCTGTAGATGTTGATACTCAGGCGCAGAAAAATGAAGAAAAGCCATCCGGTAAACGGCAGCAATCTCGTCGCACACAATCGTCTCGCAGAACACAGTCTTCTCGCAAGTCACAGTCTTCTCGTCAATCTAAAGATGATAAGCACTCCGGTGCATCATCATCCAAATCTGGTTCTTCACGGGGTAAGTCCCAGCGGTCTCAGAAAACTGAGACAAAACAGCCCCAGTCCAACAAATCTCAGTCTGGAAAACCAGAGAGATCTCAGTCTGGCAAATCTCAACAGGGTAAATCTCAACAGGGCAAATCTCAACAGGGCAAATCTCAGTCTGGCAAATCTCAACAGAGTAAATCTCAACAGGGTAAATCACAGTCGCGTAAATCTGAACCACCCGTGCCGACCAGTATGCAAATCAACATCGGTGATGAGGATCCAAAAGCGGTTCAGGATGCCTTGGCGCAAAAACTGTTTGCCGACGCCATGAACACGCTTGATTTGCCATGTACAATGGAGGCTATCACCCGCCACATCAAGGCAGCAGACCCGAATTTCCGCATCAGTAAAACATCATTCCGCCAGTTTATCAAATTGGCAGAATTGTTTGCCGATAAGGAAGGGTTTACGATTGTCAAGGGGGATGACGGGACAATCACGTTTGTTCCTCATTTTATGTAAAGACAGGAGAATAAAAAAAGCGGTGGCAACTGCCACCGCTTTTTTTATTCTCTTTCTAACGACTGATAATAGGCAAGAATGCACGATATGGAACATGCACTTCAATCGTGACAGGTTGTGCATATAGGCTATAGGTGTCACGAGATTGAACCACAATACGATAAACTCCTGGCTCTGTGAATCCATGATATTCACCGATATATTCTGTACCCAGTGCCCGATTCTGCTGGACAAATTCGATATTGTCTACTGGTTCAACATTTAATTCACCATCTGTCTCAGAATCGGTTTGCCCAGCAGGGGATACTCTGGTTGGAGAATAAACAATACCCCAAACATCTTCAATCGCTTGGCTATTATGCTGATGACGGACTTCCGCATGGAATAATGTCGTCTCAGAATCGTAATATACTTTGGCAATATAAGGAGGCCAATGATCGATAAAGGTTCCTGATTCACCAAATCCGCGCAGAGATGCCAATGATAGATCATCCAACTCGTTGGGTTCTCCGTTTCCATTTGCATCTATCCAAGGTTGCTGCGATGCATAATCTGTTTGAACTCTATTTCGAGTTTCCTGAAAGCTGTAGGCCAGATTGTGTTCATGCATAAGCAACGTCAAAAATGTATCTGAGAAGACTGCTCCGTACAGCGAGGTGTATGCATCATAGCTTTCATTTGAGGAGGTGATGATCACCCGTCGCGGTTTACTAATGGAACCATCATGTCTGTCGATAAAACTACCTGCCCGACAAGCCTCAATGATGACATTGACTTTCAGTTCAGGAAAGGTGTCTTCCAGTTCATCCAGCCATTCATCCAAATCATTTGATGTGAGTACTTCATTCTGAGTACGGTCAAGATAGAATTCATCTGAACCGCCATGATCGACAAGATAGAGTGACAATACTTTTTGAACATTGTTTCCGTCAAGTCGCTCTTTGGCCCATTGCGTAATACCCAATCTTAGATTTTCTGTTGTTGCCTCATTATCATAGCCTCTCAGCGACGAATCGGTTGCTAAGAAATAGATGTCATTATCAGTGCGCCCTTTCCTATTAAATAAATTATAAGCGGCAAGAGCCGTTCGATTAATGTTATCTTGAAGTGTATCTCTATAACGATAGCGACCCGCTACAATAATTGCAGGTCCTAGTAGCTGTCTATTCTCCGCAGAATCCGTGTGATTGCGCAATTGACGAACCGATAGTAGATAGTTGAAATCATCTCCACCTTGAGAGTCATCAAAATTTTTGAGTTTGATATAAAATTGTTGCCCATCCAACTCTGCCTCAATGTCTAGTTGTACGCCAGGGGCAAAAGTCTCCGTAAATTTGTCAATTGCTATTTCATCACACTGATTATAATAGAATAGATCAATGTCTGCCTGAGAACCAGCAGGAACGATCACTTCAACTCGGTAGTCACCAATGGTCGGTGCAATAAACGTAAACCAGTCGCGATCACCGGATTGAGCAAACTTATTTTCATGAAAAACGCCATCTGGACTAATGAGTCTTGCCTCTGCACAGGTATCATTTGGTTCTGGGTCATCCTCGGCTGTCGATGGCGATGAATTGTTTATGGTGCTTATCGGAGTTGGTGTAGGAATTGGCGTTCCTTCTGGTACTGGTGTCTCTTGTTGGTTGGCACTAGCAGAGCCAATAATCTCGATTTCTATCATGATGGTTGCATCTCCAACTTGTAAAGTGACAATGGCAGTCCCTTCGGTATCTCCGGAAAGAAAGAAGACACTGACTTTACCTGATGTGGTCGTCAATGTAATCTGTGAAAGTGATCCCAATGTCGTTTCAGCCGTGAGTGTTACTGGGCCAGTGATGAGACGCTCCCATTGATCATACATATCAATATCAATTTTATGTGTTTGATTTGTTTCCAATATCGGCAGTGACGCAATATTGATCGTTGTCACACGTGGTCGTTGTACACTAACATGGAATGTACTCAAGACGCTGTTTCCTAAGCCGTCAGTGGCTTGAATGGTCACATCACTTTCTGCTTCGGTATTTGATGCGGGGTTAATATCAATCGTGTTATCCTCCTCATCAATCTCAACTCCAACGGCTGGGTCCGTATTAATCAAAATTGTATAGGTGATTTCGTCTGTGGACAACGTTTCATGGTGAGTGAAACTTTTTAAGTCCAATGCATTATCCAGGCTTGTATTCCATTCTAATAGCTGGTCTGGAATGGCACCCAACGTTAACGCACTGTAGAAACGTGAGACATCATAGTTGAACGTTTCAAATACATTGGTTTGGTGGTCGGGTTGTTTTCGCTTGCCGTGACCTTTTGCAGTGTGTCTCAGCATTGAGTAGTCGTGTGGATTGTATGCGTTTTCGCCTGCTTGGATTGAGCAATGTTGAGCATGCAGCATGCATTGTAGATCCTGTCTATACTATCTCCTCATTGATGGGTTTATCCCGTTGAGTTTCCGTTTTGTTACACTCACTTGTTAAGCAAACCAGCCAACGAGGCCAGCCAACGAGCGAGCCAGCCAGCCAGCGAGCCAGCCAGCCAGTGAGCCAAGCAGCCAGTAAGCCAAGCAGCCAGCGAGCCAGTCAAGCAAGAAGCCAGTCAGCCAGCAAATATGTAAGCTAATTAGCCAGCGAGTGAGCCAGTCATTGAACCAGCCAGCTCCCAAGCCAGCCAGTAAGCCGGATTCTTCATTAACCTGTAGTGACGAGGAAAGGAAAAAGAGAGGCACAACATTATTACAAACGCTTTGAACGGGAAGAAGAAAACTACAGCCTACAT
>JBCCFC010000268.1:0-12369 GCA_039029935.1 Chloroflexota bacterium | reverse complement strand
GATTTTTTCACGGAGCGATTGTAAATCTCGCTTTTTTGGTAGATACCATTTATTGACCTCCCAGAGACTGCCAAAATAGGACAATGGCATGACAACCAAGAGGAGCAGCGTCGCCCATACTAAATCACGATCAAAGAAGATTGTCATCGCACCAAAGACTAAACACAACGGCAATGTATACCACAACGTCACCCAACGGCTCTGTTTGATCAGATAATCGAGCCGCCACAATGCCTTGTCCAACTCGCCCAGCATCGACTCCTCAAACCGCACTTCTTCCTTTCGCCGTGTTATGCGAAAGACCAGCACACCCAGTGAAAAGGCGAGATAGATGACAGGCAACATGTATTGCAACAAGGGGTCTTGGTCCCGATAGCTATCCACCGTCAATAGAATACCCGCTGCCAAGTTCACGCCAATCATCACCCACTCAAAAAAGTTGACCCAATGATTGACCGATTTGCCCTTACGCTTGATGCGTTCATAGAGCGCATCCTCATTGATCACATACAACTTTTCTTGTTTTTCACTATTCCAGATTACTTGCATTTCTTCAAACTCCATTTTTTATCCCCTGTTGCGGGCGGATTAGTAATCAGTAGGTCGGTAATCAGCACATACACACCGAATACTGACCTACCGACCTACCGAATACCGACCGCCTCTAACTCCTCTGACTGTCGCACGAGATGCTGCTTGATACGGTGAATCTTGACACCCACATTGCTCTCTGAAATCCCAATCAACCCGGCCATTTCCTTATAGCTAAACCCCTCTAACATCAACAGACAGACGGAGCGGTCGATGGGATCAAGCTGCGCGATTTGTTCATAGAGCCAGTCTAGCTGTGGGTCGCTGGGCTGCGTGTTCATCGTCAGTGTATGTGCGCTCTCCGTTTGCGCAACACTTCTCTCTTCTATGCCCACCATTGACTGCGTTTCAGGCTGCTTCTTCTCCTTGCGCACCCATGCAATCGCCGCATAGAGGGCCACGCGGTAAATCCATGTGGACGCCTTAGCCGCGCCACGAAAGTCCGGAATGGATTTCCATAATTGTAGAGACATTTCTTGAAACAAATCATCCTGATCGTGCGGGTTGAACGCATAGGCACGCACAATCTTAAAGAGAATGCCCTTGTACTCATGCAGCCACCCATCAAAGATTTGTTTCTGCTCTTGTTCATTCATATATAGTTCTCCGCTAACTTAATCGGATGCTCTATTCTAATTAGTCGCGGAAGTGATCTGATTTCTTACAGCGATTGAGAAATTGGATAAAACTCATTATTGGTCATTTCAACCATAAGGACATATGTTTGCCGATTTTTTACATTGCCCCTACAATGAATTACGGCGATGGCATTTGGCCGTGTTTACATAGGAGAGCAAGAATGGCACGAAAATTTAACACAGCGGGGCCAATGATCCCCAAAGATCATTACATGATTCCACCATTGAGTCGGTTTGACTTGGATGGAATTGAAGAATTGATTGAGAATAAACGTTATTTCGTCCTGCATGCCCCTAGACAGGTTGGTAAAACAAGCTATTTGCGTGCCTTGATGGAACACCTCAATGAACAGGGCGACGTACGCTGTCTTTATATCAATGTCGAGAGCGGCCAAGCAGCGCGCGAAAATGTGGATGGTGCAATGTCTGCAATTGCGGGTGAATTGGCAACGCGTGCGCTTGGTAACTTGAAGGATGATTTTATTGAGAATCACTGGCAGGATGTATTTCAACGATATGGTGCATTTTCCGCGTTGAATGTGATTTTGACACGGTGGGCATGGTCTAGTGTTCTACCATTGGTTTTGTTCATTGATGAAATTGATGCATTGATTGGCGATACACTTATTTCTGTATTGCGTCAACTACGTGCAGGATATGACAAACGTCCATCTGAGTTTCCCCAGAGTATTATCCTTTGTGGGGTACGTGATATCCGTGACTATCGCATCCACTCCAGTCGAGAAAAGGAGATTATCACAGGTGGCAGTGCCTTTAATATTAAAGCCGAATCACTACGCATGGGCAATTTTACACATGATGAAGTGCTGTCTCTCTATCAACAACACACAGACGAAACAGGCCAACGCTTTACGGATGATGCACTTGAACAGGTCTGGCAGTTGACCAATGGGCAACCTTGGCTCGTGAATGCACTGGCACATGAAGCCACCCATAAAATGAAGGATGCGCGTGATCGCACAGTTGTGATCACCGAAGAACGGATACAGATAGCTAAAGAACAGATCATCCTCCGTCGCGATACACATCTCGACCAACTTGCCGATAAACTGCTCGAACCGCGTGTCCAGCGGGTGATTGCACCCATGCTTGAAGGGGTGGAAATCGACAGGACTGCGCTCAACGATGACCTACAATATCTCATCGACTTAGGCTTGGTTGTGCTAGATGAAAACAAAAGCCCCCAAATCGCCAACCCTATCTATCGGGAGATTATTCCACGACAGCTAATCACCATCACCGAAGCAAACCTTGGCAGTAGAGTACAGACATCTGCCTACATCCAGCCAGATGGTCGTCTCGACATGGGTAAATTAATGCGAGACTTTCAACAATTTTTCCGTGAGAACTCAGAAATCTGGGTTGATCGCTTTCGTTACAAAGAGGCCGGGCCACAGCTACTCATGCAGGCATATCTACAAAGAGTCGTCAATGGTGGCGGCATGATTTCACGAGAATATGGGCTAGGGCGTGGACGTACAGACTTGCTTATTCACTGGCCCATTGACAGTCAATCACCCCAGCGGGTTGTCGTTGAACTCAAAGTATTTCGGGGCAAGAAAAAGGCAACACTGCAAAAACTCATTGACAGGGGACTAGAGCAGACATGGCAATACATGGATCGCTGTGGTACGGACAAGGGGCACTTGGTGATTTTTGACCGCAACCCTGACAAACCTTGGAAAGAAAAAATTTTTTGCCGCAATGAATCCTATAACGGGCAACCAATTACGGTTTGGGGCATGTAATGGAGTATTTTATGGCTACCTATTTTGATCTGGGTGCGCACACCCGGCGTATCACAACCAATTCACCCGACGCCCAACGCTGGTTTGACCAAGGGTTGAACTGGTGTTATGGCTTTAATTTTGAAGAGGCCGTTCACTGTTTTGAAAAAGCGGCAGACGCCGACCCACATTGTCCGATGTCGCGTTGGGGGATTGCCTATGCGATGGGACCAAACTACAATCAAAGCTGGGAAAAGATTGGGTGGGATCGAGTACAGCGGGATGCGGCGCGCTGTCATGCCGCCACAGAACGCGCCCTTGCTATGTTGGACAAAGCGTCTCCTGTCGAGCAGGCATTGATTCAAACATTACCGCATCGCTATCAGGCCGAGCAGCTTGAGAATGAAGAGCAGGTTCCGGTGTGGAGCGATGCCTATGCAGACGCCATGCGCTCGGTCTACGCCGCCTATCCTGATGATTTAGATGTCAGCTCGCTCTGTGCCGAAGCCTTGATTTGCCGGACACCTTGGCAGCTTTGGGATGTTGCCAAAGCCCAGCCTGCCGAAAACGCCGATACGCTAGAAGCACTGGCAATCATGGAACAAGCCTTGCAGCGAATTGAAACCGAGGGGCTTGCGCCACACCCAGGGCTGTTACATCTTCACATCCACACGCTGGAAATGTCACCCTATCCAGAACGTGCGTTACGCTCGGCAGATACCCTGCGCGAACTGGTTCCAGAGTCGGGGCATCTGTGGCATATGCCCTCGCATATTGATATTTTGTGTGGTCACTACTATAACGCTGTGGTTGCCAACAGTCACGCCATCAAGCGCGACCAAAAATATGTAGATTATGCAGGTGCGGGTAATATCTACACCATGTACCGCACCCACAACTATCATTTCAAGCTCTACGCCGCCATGTTTTTGGGGCAGTTTAAGACCGCGATCCAGACCGCTGATGAGTTGATTGCGGCCCTACCCGAAGAGGTGTTGCGCATCGAGACACCCCCGCTGGCCGACATTTTGGAATGTCTGCTCTCCATGCGACAGCATGTCCTTATTCGCTTTGGTCAATGGGAAACGATTCTGGCCGAACCGTTCCCTCATGACACCGACTTCTACTGTCATACCACGGCGATTCTGCACTATGCCAAAGGCGTTGCCCATTCTGCGCTGGGTCACGTTGCGGAAGCCGAGGCTGAAAAAGTACGTTTTGAAGCGGCGCGGGAACGTGTACCGGAAACCCGTTTTCATTTCAATAACTCCTGTGAAGCAGTATTGGCGGTGGCGGCGGAAATGCTCAATGGCGAACTGGAATATCGCAAGGGCAACTATGACGCTGCCTTTGCCCACCTGCGCCAGTCTGTGTATCTGGATGATACTCTGGCCTACGCCGAGCCTTGGGGCTGGATGCAGCCGACGCGCCATGCGTTGGGCGCGCTCCTGCTGGAGCAAGGTCATGTGGAAGAGGCATTGGCCGTCTATCGCGCGGATTTAGGGCTGGACGATACATTGAATCGATCCTCGCAGCATCCAGAGAATGTATGGAGTCTGCACGGGTACGTCGAGTGTCTGCTCCGACTAGACCGCTATGCTGAGGTTGCGGCCATCCAGCCACGCTTAGATTTGGCTTTGGCGAGAGCGGATGTGCCGATTCGTGCGTCTTGTTTTTGTCGTCGTGAGGCTTGTTGTGATTAAGTGGCTACAACCGCCGTTCCGACCCCAACATCTCCATGCTGGCAATAATCTCATAGGTCATCGCCATCTTGCCCACCGCCATGATGTCACGCACATCGGTCGTGTCTGGATTCTCGGCCAGCGCGTCATAGAGCGAACGCATATACGCCCGCCGCACCTTGGAGGCAATGTTGATCTTGGCAATGCCCAGGCCAATCGCCTCTTGAATCTGGTCAGCGGGGATGCCTGTGCCACCGTGCAACACAATAGGGATGCCGCTACCTTCACGGATGGCCTGTAAGCGGTTCATGTCCAGCTTTGGCTCTTGCTTGTAGAAGCCATGTGCATTGCCAATTGCCACCGCTAGGGCATCCACGCCTGTCTCATGGGCAAATCGCGTGGCCTCACCGACATCGCTCATCGACGCCTCGCGCTCGCTGACCACCAGGTCATCCTCAACCCCTTGGATGCGACCGACTTCCCCTTCCACCGATACGCCAACCGCATGAGCCGCCTGCACAACCTCTTTGGTCATGCGGATATTGTCCGCCAGCGCATAATGTGAGCCATCAAACATCACCGAGGTATAGCCCGCACGGATACACTGCATCGCCAACTCAAACGTATCGCCGTGATCGAGGTGTAGTACAATGGGTGTGTTGTGCTTTTTCGCCAGTGCCTGCGCCATGCTGTGGGCCACGTCAGGACCCAAATAGCGCGCTTCTGCCGCTGCTGTGGAGACGATGACAGGTGATTTTTTGTGCGCCGCCGTCTTGATGACAGTCTCCATCATCTCAAAGTTGGCGACGTTGAATGACCCGACTGCGTAGCCGCCTTTGAGTGCATCTTGCAGGACAGGCGTCATTGGTACTAACATGTGAAATTCCTTTCGATTAAGTAGATTGTGAATAGACAAACCGAGTTTTTGCCAAAAACTCGGTTTGTCTATTCACAATCTACTTCCACTCCATCGGCAGCGTCAGCTTATTCTTTTCCCAATTGTCCTTAATCCACGTCGTGCTTGGGTCCTCAAAAGGCACGTAATTGCGCGCCTCATTTTGCGGCTCACCCGCCAAGTAGTTGAGGAAGTACACGTTCGATCCTGGATTGGCGGCAACCGGATGGAAGCCCTGTGTAACCAGCACACAGTCGCCATGTCGAGCGGGCAAAATTTCATCAAAGTCGTTATCAATGCGATAGTTGCGATGGAAGGCCACGCCATCTTCGGGCTGGATGCGATAGTAGTAGGTTTCCTCAAAGTATGGTGACCCCTCGTAGCCATCATGACAATGCGGCGGCCATCCTGACCATGTACCACCCGGTACGTAGACCTCAAACAAAATCAGTCGTTCGGCAGGCAGCGGCCATGCCAGTGTATGATGCACTTCACGAATAGCAGGTCCGCCTCCACGTACTTCGACCTTCTGCTCTTCTGGTGCAAACATGCGTGTTGGGTATTTACCCTCCGCAGGCGCACCACCAACGGCAAACTCAAAGGGGCTGTCGGCAGCAGCCTCAACGCTCACCTCTTGTCCCGGCGGCACATACAGGACATGCGGCATCTGTGTAAAGACATTCTCGCGCGAGACAGACCACGACTGCCCGGATGCAGAAAGCGTTGCCGCACCCTCCAGCGGAACCAATGCAATCTCATCGCCGCCCGTTGACTGACTGTAGCTTTCACCCGGCTGGAGCTTGACAATCCGAAATGTCAAATAATCCCACTTAGCCGATTCCCGTGTGACATCCATCACATTGGTCTGTGCATAATCTGGTTTAATCAAATGTTCCATGTATAGTTTCTCCAATGGGAAAGGTTGAAGGGTTGAAAAGTGGAAGGAGTGAATAGTGAATAGTGAATAGTGAATAGTAACCCGACCGCCTCTGGGCGGTTCAAACGGGAAGAAACAGAATCAAAGTGAAATATTTTACACTAAAGATTCTTGTTTCTTAGGAGTGAATAGTGAATAGTGAATCTTTCAACTCTTCAACTCTTCAACCTTTCAACTCTTCAACCTTTCAACCTTTCAACCCTTCAACCCTTCTCTTCTAAAAATTCTTCGACTTCTGGTAATGTTGGCATTGCTGCGGCGCATCCATGTCGGGTGACGACGAGTGCGCCACAGGCGTTGGCAAACTGGGTGGATTGCGGCCACGCCCAGCCTTGTGACCAGCCGTAGATGAGGCCGCTGGCAAAGGCGTCGCCTGCACCAACGGTGTTGACAATGGTCACGGTAAATCCGGCGACGTTGACAGGTGTGGCATCACGCCGGAGCAGTGTTACGCCTGCTGCGCCACGTTTGAGGACGATGACTTGGAGTAGTGGATAGTCGTTAAATAGCTGTGGCAGTGCTGTCTCTAACATCACTCGCTGTTCATCGTTGACTGAGCCGCCTTGCATGATATGATCAACTGAATCGCTGCTTGATTCAGAGAGACAGGCAAAGAACTCTTCCTCTGTGCCGATGATGACATTCAGTTGTGGCAACAGTGTACGCTGCCAGACGCCAAATGACTGGATGTGGGTCCACTGGTCAGGGCGCAGGTCTAGATCATGAAAGACGGTCAGATTGTGCGCCTGTGCCTGTTCTGCGGCAAAGAGCGTGGCATCGCGGCAACTTCCTCGGCTGAGTGCTGTGCCAGAGAGCAATAGCGCGCGGGTGTCGGCCATTGGTAAGGCCAACACGTCGTCGATATCTAAATAGATGTCGGCGGGGTCATCGCGATAGAAGACGAGCGGGAATTTATCGGGTGGCTCAATGCCCAGCACCGCCAGCCCCGTGCGTTTGCCCGCCTTGGTCAGGATGTAGTCGATATTGACGCCCTTTTTCTGGATGTAGTTGCGGACAAAATCGCCTACTTTGTCATCTCCCACTGCTGTGAACGCCGCCGAACGTAGCCCTAGTTGGCTTGTACCGATGGCGATGTTGGTTGGGCTACCACCAACGCTGGTCGAGAAGCTCTCAATGTCTGTGAACGGTGCGCCCAGTTGCTCTGAGAAGAGGTCCATTGAGACGCGACCGAGTGTGATTAGGTCTAGTGTTTGTGTGTTTTCCATATGTGTACTTGTTTTGTAATGGTCAATAACAGAATAACTAATTTTTTTGATGAAGCTGCGCTTGTAATAGTCGAATCTGTTCCTCAAGTTCAGCACGCATCTTTGCTTCTGTTGCTACTTTCTGTTCAGCCTCAACTCGAGCCTGTTCAGCCTCAGCACGCGCAGCCGCCTCTTGCTCTGCTTGCTGTTCAGCCTCAGCACGCGCAGCCGCCTCTTGCTCTGCCTGCTGTTCTGCCTTAGCACGAGCAGCCGCCTCTTGCTCTGCTTGCTGTTCCGCCTCAGCACGAGCCTCTTCGGCCTCAGCGCGGGCAGTCGTCTCTTCTGCCAACGCTACAGACGTTTCAGCCAACTGTTCTGAGGTTGCAGCCAACTGTTCTGAGGTTTCGGCTAGCCCCTCGGTCAGTTCAACCTGATTGAGCAGGTAATTTCCCTGTGCATCATAACATTGAACACGGTTCTCATGAATGCCAATCCAAAGACCCACTGGAGCCATCCACAGCCAGCCCTGATTGTTGGGAACAAGCTCGACATAGCCATTCGGTGTTAACTCATAGCCAGTCAACCGAAGCGTTTCACGACGGCGTGTTCCCCGATCCACAATGATGTAGTAAGGAACACCCAGATGCGCATAATTTCTCACCTTGGTGATGATATCCGTGTGCCGTGTGGACCATGATGTCACTTCGATGACCAAACTGGGGGCGGTTCCTTCATCAGCAACATGGAACATCCCACGAGGACGTTCTGGGTCGCGAACATCATAGATCATGGAGATATCGGGACTGAGGTGATTACTCGTGCGACTCCATTTAATCCCAACATCGTGATAGGCAACAGAATTGTGATGATATGGAACAACATAGGTCATCAATGTGCTTTTCAGATCGTAGCAAATATTGTCATGTTTGTTTCCATGCATGTACATATCCCCTTCTTGTGGGTGAAGGTAGTCCTCTAGTGTGAGATCAACCAGTGTCCGTATTGTCTCACCGTTTTCGTTTGTCTCATAAACCTCGCGCCAGCCATAGATGATTTCATCCACTGCATGTGCTTCATCCGCTTTGGCATACGCTAACAGCAACATCGCCTCATTGCTATTTAGATAGAGATTGTTACTGGTTTCGGATATTTCCTGGGGTGATACCTCAAGTACCAGTGGTGTATCTATAACTAGACTATGCGGTTTTGTCTTTAACTCAACTGCCATTATGCCTCCTTATTTATGTTCAAGATAGGTTGTCTATGGGGAAAACAATTGTCTATGATTATCATGCCTATAATTATACGCCAGAATGATGGCTGCGTAAAGAAAAAAAGGCACTGTTATGTTTTTCACAACAGAGCCTTTTTTATAGAAAACCGGAAGTATCATGCAGGCTCTTCTACCGCTGCCTCTTCCACTGCCTCTTCCACCTGCATACGTCCCGCAGCACTCTCACGTCGCCCCGATACTGGAACCAATTTCGTGGCTTTGGCAAGCCCAAACGCGGGCATATTGTTATACACACATTCATAGTCACCAGGACGAATGCGATAGGTTTCATGCCAAATGCCCACGTCTCCGTTGCTGCCAATCGCGCGGTTAAAGGCCGCCCATGCCGGAAGATGCGCTTGCTCTTTGTCTTTGGCGTAGCGTTCCAATTCCTCAAATGATCGCCAATATTGAACCATGATAGTCGGATTGCCAAACCAAGATTCTCCACCCAAAAAGCCGGACTCTGGATTGGCATAGAGTTCGCGCAGCATGCGCGGCATCGCCATCCCAACGGGAAGCCATTGATTCACCTTCCAGAATTTGTTGATGCGCATGCCGATGAGAAAAACAATAATCTCTTCCTCTATTTCTGCCGTCACTCGTTCCGCAATGATTTCCGCCATTTGTTCCTCCGTTTTATGAAAGTTTTACTGAGCCAATAGGTCTATTTGAATACCTCGCCTAGACTCAAGACACAGGTTGGATTAAAGCTGTCACGAGCTTTGGCTTGGATATGCGTCGATGGGTACGTAGACGCTGCCAGATTCCTGCAACCCCCGCGCGCGTAGGCAAAGATGAGAATGTTGGCGATAGTGAGAGGGGTTTCCGCTGCGTGAGTTGGGGCGAGTGTGCTGCATTCAGCTTTTTCTCGCGATTATGCTTCAACAATGGCATTAGCGCATTTGAAACGCTGGCAAACAGGGTGAGGTTATAGAGCATGACCCCTGTGACAAGCCCAAAATTCAAAAAGAAGACACCAAAGGCACAGACGATCCCAGGGACTACCGTAATCATCGTGCTTCTGCTCAGGTTGCCGTCAAGCTGATTGGCGATATCCAATAGACGAATAAACTGTGCGAGTGTACCATCCATGAGGATAATGCCTGCTGTGTCGGTTGCCACCATGCTCGCACCACTCATGGAGATGCCGATATGTGCTGTTTTTAACGCAATCGAATCGTTAATGCCATCGCCGACAAAGCAGACAGATTTCCCTTCATTTTGAAGCTGTTCAATAATGTTGGCCTTATCTTGCGGCAAAACCTCGGCAAAAAAGCGATCAACACCCAACGTTTGTGCAAGCTTTGCGGTTGGCGTTTGGTGGTCGCCAGAGATAATATAGGTGGTGATATTACGTCTGCGCAGTTCATTGATGATCTCATAGGATTCTGGCCGAATCGTGGGCACTAGCTCGATTGCCCCACCAAGCTGCTCGTCAATGGCAATATAAATCAGTGAATATCCCTCGGCATGACAGCGCGCCTCGATTTGGTGATAGGTGCCGGGAACCGTGATATCGCACATTGCCATAAAACGGCCACTGCCCACACGAACAACGTGGGGTCTACCAGACTCATTTGTCAGCATCACCTTGAGGCCATACCCCATTTCATATTCCGCATCAGAAGCAACAGGGAATGTATACCCGCGCTCGGTTGCCTCTTTGAGTATGGCGTGGGCAATTGGATGTGTTTGTTTCTGTTCGGCAGCCGCTGCGTAGCCTAAGATGGTGTCTTCGGTTTGTCCAGAGGCGGTATAAATTTTTCCAACAGTTGGGACATCTTCGGTGAGCGTCCCCGTTTTATCAAAAACAACCGTGTCGATTTCAGATAACAATTCCAAACAGCGACCATCTTTGACTAGAATGCCACTTTCGGATGTGATACGCAGAAAATTGAGGACACTGATGGGTGCGGCAATTTTCATATGATAGCCAAAGGAGGCGTACAACATGGTCAAGGCACTTTGAACACCCAAAATGGGCAGGGCGAGTAGACTCAATGCCAATGTGGGGATGGCTCCTTGGTCCACAATTTTTTGCCCACGCGAAAGGATGCTTGACTTGAAATCATCGGTTGAGTTGAGAATACCACCGATATGCGCGGCAACGGTATCTTCACCTGTTTTCTCAACTTGAATATAGAGCCGCCCTGACAACAAAATGGTTGAGGCAAGCACATCATCACCCATCACCTTTTCGACAGGTTGTGATTCGCCAGTGAGGGCTCGCTGGTCAATGGTCCCGACGCCATTCATAATCTTACCATCAATGGGGATCATCTGACCTGCATCGACAACCACTGTATCACCGATAGCAAGCGTGTCAACAGAGACTTCGACCTCAATCGTCTCGCCATGACCATGTGGGTTCTCTTTCTGAATCCACACAAAACGAGGCTGCTCGCCAAATACATTGATCAGGCTTTGACGTGAATGGTCTTCAGTTTTGACAAGCAGTTTCCGTGAAAAGTTGGAGAAGGCATTGGCAAGTGCCGCCGCAAATAGATGACCTGTGACAATACTACCAGCGACACTAATAAAATCAATCAATGCCGCATCAATTTGTCTTTTTTTAAACAGCGATTGATAGGTCTGTTGCCAAAACGGGACATTCCCCGTGATAATAAACGGGATACTTAACACAGTGAGCGGGGCAAAGAATGCTCCCACGGATGACAGCGCAAGGCCAACACTCGAAAAGGTTAGATAGCGGTTAATCTCTTGTTCCGCTGTACTGATTTCCTTTGGCTCGGTCGATAGTTGTGGATTGATATCTGGCGGTTGATTTGCCTGAATCGCATGTGTTTGCATATCAATCATCTCTTAATAACCTCTGTTTCGATCAACCACATGGTCGAGTGGTTGACCCGTTTGTATACCTGTTAATACATGTGCGATGTAGTCCGCTGCATCATCGGGTAATCCGATAGCGGCGATATGTGGTGTCACAATAATGTCTGCGTGTGTCCAAAAAGGGTGTTCACTGGGCAAGGGTTCAACATCAAAAACATCTAAACAGGCACCTGCGATTTGCCCTGATGCCAGTGCATCTAGCAAATCTTGTTCAACCAAGTGTTTTCCACGCCCGACATTGATGATGTATGCGCCTGTCGGAAGCATGGAAAACGTTTGATGGCATAGAATACCCTCGGTTTCAGGTGTCACAGGCAGTAAACAGACAAGTGCCTGACACGCACTCAAGAAATGCTCGAATTGTTCTGCCCCATGAAAGCATGATACGTCAGCAACGGTTTTGGGTGTTCGGCTCCACCCACGTACAGAGAAGCCATTGAGCGCAAGCTTTCTGGCCGCAGCCGAGCCAAAGACGCCCATCCCTAAAACCCCAACGGTAAAGTCGTTTGCATAGGGCGCATCATGATACCCCCATTGTTGTGTT
>JBCCFC010000267.1:0-12376 GCA_039029935.1 Chloroflexota bacterium | reverse complement strand
TTCCATCCGTACCTTTGCTATCCGTCTTTTACAACGTGGGGGGATTCCCAACTTCAAAGCCGCCATTGAGACTTTCTCTGATTGCCCTGACCTTTTCTCTCGCTTTCTTCGCCAATATCATGTTTTATGAGAAAGCCCTGCTTGCGCATCGGCAGCAGGTACTTAATGAGGCTTATCACAAGCATCCTGAGCGATTTGTTCATGGTCAGCCCCAACTTCGGCCTCTCCCTGAACGCGTTGGTATCAATCTCCTGCCCTCGGCTCAGTAGTCACTGCTCACGCACACCACTTGCTTTTGTGAGGGAGCTTTAAGCCCCCAACCACTAGCAACCCGTAGGGCTTGACCTTGACTGTTGCTCCAAATGTGCTACCCTCAGAAATGCGGCGGGATTGCTCTCTGCACTTGCTTTCGCTCGGTCGCCCGTCGCCCTTGCGCAAGCTGCACATTTTGAGCTACTATCAAAATTTGCGGGTCTTACTCCTTTGTTTATTTTTTCCGTGATTTTGCGCTTTTATACTACAGCACAACCTTTACACGCTAACGAGTTTGAAATTGGCGATTTTCATCCGTGTTTTCTGGTTTTCAGCTGGGCGACCTCGGGTTTCAAACTTCTCTTTTTTTTTTCATGAATTTGTCTCATTTCGCTTGACACACACCGTTTTGGTTTGATTTTTCTTCTACGCTTAACATTTTCATCCCCCCTCTTTCTTCATCATTTACTACTTGATGCATTGCATCTTTCTTTGATTTATAGTTTACCTCCTTTCTCCTGCTTCTCTCCGTACCCTTCACTGATTTTGGTATATTCTTTCCCCTAATTCACCTTACCAAAGCGACGCGGGCGCATAAAGAGCAATTCCTTGCCCCAATCTTCGACAAATCGGATATGGTGGGTTCGATCTATATATAAATAGTTTTCACTAATAATCTCATTAAAATCACGTCGGCCATACGGCAATTTAATCATGCTACTCCCAGCTCAAGTTGCAGGTTGCAAAGTTGCAGATATGCTTTTTCTCTAAGTATAGCACAAATGGACAGTGTTAAACATTGCGTTTGGTACGAAACACTTTGAAACAAAACGTCGGGGAATGAGTTCAGCGCTCGACTTGCTTTTTAAGCTGTATAACCAAGAGGGGGTACATATGGCTTATACATTAGAGCAATTTGACGAAGATTACCTGATGGATCGTGGTCCAGAATTGCTAGAGAAGAGTATAGAAGACCGACTTTTGGCAAAAGTCGGTCTTCTCTCTACGATCCTCAATTGACTGAACCGATAGGCTACCAACTATTCCCCCAGCATCCAATCCGCCATATTCTGAATCAACTGCACACTCTCTTCATCAGGCAACCATTCCACAGACATGCCCAAAATCATGAGCCGTGCACCCATTGGCTCGTCGTCCTCTTCATCCGTCAACACAAACATCAACGGTGAATCCGGGTGCTCGCTGTCTGGACCACGCTTTAAGACAATATCCGGTTCGGTTTCGCCGTCTGGGTCAAAGTCTAACGGGGAAATGGTGGGGAGGTCAGACGCCAGCATAATTAAGTCCTCAACGGGTAAACCGACGACTAGCTCAGGAATCACATTGGTCACAGCGACATCCGCAATTGTCGATGGCGGTTCGCCACTCTGCCCAAAGAATGGATTTGGGCTGCTGATGGTGAGGCGACCCCCTTCGCCAATGTAATCGAGTAATGCCTCCAAGTCAAGGATAGACGGCCCTCCCTTTTCATAGCCACCCGCACTCCAGATCACCCAGCGATAGGGTTCCATGAGGGCATGTGTCACAATCCCATCTTCCGTAATCTGCCATGTATCGGCCTCATGACCATATAGCCCCAAGACCGCCTCATAGGTTTCAGCCTCCACTGACTCATCATCGGTTGCGCGTGTATCGTCATCAATAATCAGCACCTCGGCATCTGGCAGAGGCTCATCATCCGGGTCAGGGGTCGCAGTGGGCTCAGGTTCATTTGGCTCAGAGTCAGGGTCCTCTGTCGGCTCAGAATCAGGGTCCTCTGTCGGCTCAGAATCAGGGTCCTCTGCTGGTTCGTCTGATGGTTCATCACTTGGCCCTTCATCCCCCCCATTCGGCTCATCGCTTGGGGTGTCAGTCGGGTCAGCCTCATCTGGGTCTGTCCCATCTGGCGCAGGCGTTGACGTTGCCTTAGACTCATCATCCGCTGCTTTGGTCGGTGTCTTGGTTGGCGTTCTAGTCGGTGTCGATTTAGCATCTGAGCCAGATTTTTCGTCACTCTCCTTCGACTTTTGTTTATTCTCATAGGGACAGAGGATACGAATATCTGTCACCAGACAATCTTCATAGTCCTGTTCCAGCAAACGCTCAATACCCTTTTGAATACTTTCGTCATTCGGCCCCATCACGGTGACAACCCGTTGTGTATCCTGAGTACGCTGATTCTGCGCTTCTTCATCGACATTAACAGGCCGTTCATATTGCAGAATCAGAATTGTTTCATCGGCCAACAGGCGGACACCATCATCCATAATCAGATAAAAATAAATGACAGGTGTCGGCGTCGGTTCAGGCGTAGGCGTCAACGTCTATGTTGGTGTAGGCGTAATCGTTGGTGTAGGTGTAGATGTTTCAGTCGGTGTCTCTGTCGGTATAGGCGTTTCCGTAGGTATCTCAGTCGGCGTCTCAGTACTGGTTGGTGTTGTCGTACTCGTAGAAGTTGTCGTACTCGTAGAAGTTGCCGTAGACGTACTGGTCGGGCTTACAGTTCCAGTCAGCACCTCTGTACTCGAGATCGGTTCAGATGAGTCGATATCTGTATCTTCACTGGCATCCCCGTCATCAGTATCTTCTTCCACAACTTCATCTGCCTCAGACTCATCTGCCTCAGACTCATCTGCCTCAGACTCATCCTCTGCATCATCAGACGTGGCAGTCATCGTTGCCATAGACGTAGCAGTTTTCGTCGGTGTAGATGTCCCCGTAGACGTTGCTGTGGGTGTCTCGGTTGGTGTAGACGTTTCAGTCGGTGTGGATGTCGGTGTGCCTGTCGGTGTCGGCGTTGGATAGACTTCCTCCCTCTCCAACCTCATACCCAACTCACCCAAAATCGTGGTCTGATTGGCCGCTGTTTCAAAGTCGATCAAAAAGATAAGGTCTTGGTCAACGGTTGTTGAGAATGATCTGGATGTAGACACGCTGACAGTTGTCGTAATCTGTTGTGGTACAGTAAACGGCATAGCCCCGCTGATACGCAGTGTCCGTCCTGTACTCTCCACATATTGTTGCAGGTTCACGCTCTGCATCAGCAGATTGGTGTCGATGGAGGGCGTGTTGCCAGCCTCGGTTTCGTTGATGAGCAGCGAGCCAAAAATGAGCGCAACCTCTTCGCCTAGATAGGTGGGAAAATCAACCAAACGCGTGGGCTGTTGTGCCTCGGCCAAAAAGTCTGCCACAAAGTGGACCATCTGCTGATTGTCATGGCGATCCACAAATGGTTCAGTTAGCATGTCAAAGTCAGTCATTGCCAACACACGCCCTTGGCTACCGTTTTCCACTTGACCGCCGACGGCAACCGTTGTGAATGAGGTCAGCCCTTTGCGGATGCTGCTCAAGACCGTGTTCTTGGTGCGAACTTGTGGCTCAATATCGCCTTCCACACTACGCGCACCATAAAGGGCAATGGTGCTATCGGCAAAGTCAGCAGCCTGATCGGCAAACTCCCCTTGATAAATGAAGGTGTAGTTGCCGTCATTTTCAACGGTATCGTAGAGGTAATCATCCTGAAAGACAATGCCAAATGGCTCGGCTAAGTTATTGATGTCACGGGCGAGATCGCCAAACACATCAGGGTCGCTGATAATCACCAACCGACCACCGTTGGCTAGAAATTCTTCGACAACGGCAATCTCTTGGTTCGACCAAAGAAAAAATGGACTGGCAACGACCAGGGCACTGGCATTGTCCAGTTGCGCTTTCAACTCCTTGGATTGATCGGGGTAATCTAAAAAGCTTTCTAGCTCAAATAGATCAATATTGGGGGGCAACCAAAATCGCATTCCAATGCCATAATCGGCCAAGGCTGATGCCAACGGCTGGAAACTGCTGCGACTGACACGGTTCATATGCGCCAAATCAACTAGAACAGGTTTGGTCTCTTCTGCCAGTGTGAATAGGCTGCGGGCGGTAACGGCATTCTGCTGCATCGCAACCAAACCATCAACCTCTTCTGTTATCCCCACTGTTGATGACAGTTCTATTGATGCGGCTCCTATAGAGGACAACGACTTGGGTGTCACAGTGGGTTCTGGCGTGGCAGCGGCACTAAACTCTGGCATATCTGGCGGTGTATAGCTACGTTTGTCATAATTTAGAAATGATGTTCGCACAATACTGGGTCCAACCACGAGCGTGATCCCGACCAAAAGCAGTATTGTATAGCGAAGGGCAGATTTTGCTTGCATGTAAATTTCTCTATGTTTTGATTAGAATAAAGTATAGTATACTGTGATTAGCATTTTAGCATTTCAGTGAGTCAGCATTTCAGGCTGACGCGCTGACAAGTTGACAGGCTGAAATGCTATCGTGAATTTCTATTTGGATTCCCAGCCACGCAGTTTTAAGAGGTGACGATCTAACGCAGAATCATCCATTAAACTGGGCAGTGGAATGCGGCTATCCAACAAAAAGACGGCGTCTGGTGGAGCCGTCTCAACCATGTTGCGAATCGCTGCATCCATATCCAAATGTGCCTGTGTTGATTGATTTGAATTGAGCATAGTGTATAGTTGTGGCGTCGAGTCAAAATATTCGACCAAATTCACAACACGATAATTTTCAACCCCTGCCAAGGTTGCAACAGCCTCAATGCCATCTGTTCGACTCCCAGCAGCATCAATCAGCCCCAGTGCAGCAGCTTCGCTGCCAAGGTAGATGCGGGCTTCGGCAATCGTCTCGGCGTCAACCATCAACGGGTTAAATGCAGCGTTCTCGCGTTGATGCACTACATTGCCTACAAACGCACTTTTGACAATATCAAGCTGGCGCACACGATCAAACCTGCTACCGCCACTGATTTTGTAGGGGCCGCTGCTCAGTTCTTGGGGCGATAACTGTGGATCAGAGGGTCGTTGTCCCCGTGTACCAATATTGCCAACATAACTACTTGCAGGTGCATAGATGCGATTGGCGGCAGCGGCGATGTAGAACCCACCACTGGCTGCAAAGCCATCGATCACAGCGATGACAGGTTTTTCTTCACGCAGTTTGAGGATGCTGTGAAAAATGCTTTCGCTACTGGTTGCAAGACCACCTGGACTTAAAATCTCGAGGACAACGCCAGCAACAGCGTCATCTTGTTCTGCGGATTCAAGAAGTTTGATCAGTGTATCCGCCATAAAAAAATCAATTGGCCCTTCAACGCGAACAACACCAACAACAGGCTGTGGTGCTGACTGTTGACCGAACCATAAACCGATGCATAGACAGAGGATCAAAAAGATAGCACCGCCTATAGTTTCCCATAGTTTCATAGTTATCGTTCCTAAGATTTAAGTCAAACCGATTATGTTTTTAGATATAAATCATCGAAAATACTACAGCAGATTGCGGACTGGAACGGATTTTTTATCCCCGCATACGAGAGAAATCCATTTTCTTCCTAAATTTGTTGTAGTATATTTTCTAATTACTTTCTCGATTCTACTTAAGCTAGAGATTGCAATGTTAAAAAAGTTCCCTATATTATAGCACAACCTTGATAGGATTTCCGATTGTTATTATTCAATTCGCATACAAGTTAAGCATTTCTGGATCGTTACCATGAGTAAATACACAATTTTACTCCCACCGTCTGAAGGCAAACGGGATGGTGGGCATACACGGCAAACATGGCAAGACATTGCCAACGACTCGGCAGCCAATGCGTTTCGTCGGCTAAACCCACATCGTTTGGCCTTGATTGAAGGGTTGCAGACAGCAATTCACGAAAACAGCGAACAAGCATTTGTGGAAAGTGATACGCCTAGCGCACTGCAAAAACTGTTTAATGTGAAAGGGAATGAGTTGCAAGCAACAATGGAAGCCAACCTTCATCTGATGGATAGTTCACTGTCACCCGCCATTGAACGTTATACAGGCGTCATGTTTCAATACCTAGACTATAATTCATTGCCAACAGCCATCCGTCATGCATTTGACGGTCACACAATCCTGTTTAGCGGTCTGTGGGGCATCTTGCGTCCGACAGATTTGATCCCCAACTATCGGCTCAAGGTAGATGCCAAACTGCCTAACATCGGGTCTGTTACCCCATATTGGAAGCCCCGTGTCAGCGCAGTCCTCAATCCACTGTTGACAGGTCATGTGGTATGGGACCTATTGCCGGGGGCGCATCGAAAAGTGTGGGATGGTAAGGCTCAGATTCAGGCGCGCTGGCAAGTGAAGTTTGTGCAGAAAAATGGTGCAGGTGTCTATAAAACGGTGACACACTGGTCAAAGGCATTGAAAGGTGCATTGGTGCGGTTTATCTGTAAACATGATGTGGTAGACCCAGCGGCTTTTGCTCAGTTTGAGCATCCGCTGGGTTATGGTTTCCATGCTGAAATGAGTACGATGTCGGTGACGGGTGGGGAGTTGGTATTTGTGAAAGAGTGAGCTTTGGAGCGTTGAAGCGGTAAAACGCTCCAACGCTCCAACGTTTTATCGCTTCAGCTAAAACGGCCGTTCAATGAACCCAAAATTCTGCTCTTTATCCTCGCCACGCATGAGGATACCCTTCCAACGGGTTCCTAGTGAGCTATCTGCTGTTTGCTTGACCCACGTAGGAACATAACGCAGTGTTAGCCCACAACGGCGGCGATCAGATGCATTGGGCAGGCTACCGTGAATTAATGTGCCGTCATGCAATGACATCTCACCTGCTTTCAATACAAGGTCAGCCGCTGTCTGCTCTTGCGCAGGTGTGACCGAAACTTCCTGATTGATGCTCAGAAGATTTCCTAATTGGTCAGCCTTGCCATGCTCCTGAATACCGCTGACATGGGTACTTGGAATAACCTGCATGCAACCGTTCTCTGTGTCGCTGTCATCAACAGCATACCACGCTGTCATGGCGTAGGGCGGCTCCAATCCCCAAAAGGTGACATCCTGATGCCATGCCACAAATGTCTTGGCCTCTTCACCTTCGCCGTACTTACAGAAAAAGTGTGTTGCTAGCAGCATAAAATTGGGACCTAGTACACCCTCAACGGCATCCAAAATCTTTGGATGCGTCGCCAGTTGCCAGATAAACTCTTCCTGAAAATGATAGTCCACCAACCCAATTTGGCTGGTTTCTTGACCGACTCGTTCTTCCAGTTCATTGAACTTATCGCGATAATATTCGACTTCATGGGTATCACACACCCCAATTGGTGATAGAAACCCTGTATCCTTATATGATTGAACTTGTTCTGATGTTAACATGATGAATTCTTTTTATTATATTTCAATGCCTAAAGCCTGTAGTTTGGCAAGCAATGCTTCTTTTTCAGCTCGTTCTTGTGCAGCAAGAGCTTCGGCTTGTGCAGCAAGAGCTTCGGCTTGTTCAGCACGGATACGCTCCTGTTCTTTTTCTGCCTGCTCTTGTGCAGCAAGAGCCTCAGCTTGTTCAGCACGGATACGCGCCTGTTCTTTTTCTGCTTGCTCTTGTTCAGCACGGATACGCTCTTGTTCAGCACGGATACGCTCTTGTTCAGCACGGATACGCTCTTGTTCAGCACGGATACGCTCTTGTTTAGCACGAGCCTGCTCCTGTTCAGCATGGATCTCAGCTTGCTCGGCGCGAACACGCTCATGCTCTCGTAGCGCACGTTGTAGGTTGCTGTCCTCTTTGCCAGTTAACAGCATCTCGCCATCCGACTTATACCAACGCAACCATTTTTGCTCCATTTTTTCAAAGGTGCCATCCCAGAAATCGAGTGACAAACCGACATCTGGCAATTGGTAATCTGACCGCGCAACATACACTCCCTCTTGTAACTCATAGACAGTGAGCGTCGCATCTTGTACTTTTTTCTGAAAGTCAAAGATAACGTAATATTTGATACCATATTGGGCATACTTTTCTAATTTGACCGTTGTCTCACGCCCTTTCTTATTGGAGACAATCTCCACTGCTATCTCTGGTGGTTTACCAAACTTCCAGAGAAAATATGAGCGATTTTCTTGGTCCCATAGTTCCTTTGCCAACCCAACGCCCAGACTTAAAAACATATCTGGGACAATTGGGTCTTCACCTGTGCGGAAAATGCCAATATCAACCGCAGCGATAAATGGCTCTGGCAAATAATTATTGTCAAAAAGTGGCTGTACTAAAAGCCGTTGTTGTTTTTCTGATGGAAAATTATCCACGGGTTCATCGTCCTCGGTGATGATGTCATCATAGTTGATGTCTTCTTCGTTAACGGTTTCAACACCATAGTCTTCTAAAAGGTCAATCGCTGGTGCGCGCTTTCCATTCCATTTTGATGGTCTTGATTGCGCATCCTTGTGTCGACCATTGTCGCTGGGTCGCAGTGGTCTTGGCTGCATCCCAGAATGAGTCTGAGGGCTAACCGCTGGAACGCCCCTTGGCGATATTGGTGTTTTTACAGGCTCTACTGTTTGTATTGTCACGGATAAACTTGCTCCTACAAATACGATTGGATTTATCTCCAACCCTACAAATACGGCCTTTCGCTGCTCGAAGACTTATTATGCACAAAACCCGTTTCTTTGTCAAATGATATTTAAGCGAACTGCGGCCAATCTGGAAAAACATCTGCCGGGTTCTCGGCTAGAACCGTTGGTGTATACAGCGTATCATCGGCCTCAACAAGCTGTCCATTGGGCATGATGAACTGATTCAGCATGCTCTTTTTCTCTAGATCAAGCGGATATGCGGCATTCAACCGTTCTGAGCTTTCAATGCGTTCCTGTGCCGCAGCTTCAAAGTCCAATGTCTCGGCAGCATATGCCTGTAGCTGCGCTAGCATGGCTGCTGCTTCACCCGTTGCCTTGCCAATCAGATTGCGCTGCTCGTTTTGGTCATTGGCAAGGTCAAAGAAGAGCGGTTCGGCGTTGCGGAAGCACACATATTTGTACTGCCCCTGACGAATTGCGCGGAATTCTGTGCCTTCTCCCCAGCGCGGAATCAAATTATCACAGACAACGGGGCGATCCGGTGCGGCGGCATTGCCTTGAAGCACACCCGTCAAGTCCACACCATCCAGCCCTGCTTGGACATCATCGGGGACATCGACATCGGCCAATCCACAGAAGGTGGGGAACAGGTCATATAGTCCAACCGCCTCCTCAACTTCCTGTGCTGGCTGTGTACCATTGCGCTGTTCTGGCAACGAGACAATCATCGGGATGTGGGTACACGCTTCATACCAGCCATTCTTCCACCACGTGCCATGCTCGCCCGCCATCTCGCCATGATCGGTGCTATAGATAATGACCGTGTTTTCGAGCAGCCCACTGGCTTCAAGCCGCACTAAGAGGTCTCCAATGATCTGATCGATGTGGGTGACACAGGCAAAATAGCAGGCTCGCGCCCACATCATCTCGTCGTGGCTGATTCGGTCAACGTTGAACCCCTTGCGCATCCCCACACTCATGGGATGGTCATAGGCATCACCCGCCGCAGGTGCTATGGGTTCGGTTACGCCTTCGGGCCAGTAGCGATCAATAAAGCGTTTGGCCGAGGTGAGCGGGAAGTGCGGTCGGCTAAACGATGCGCAGAGAAACCAAGGCTTGTCGGGGTTGGCATTTTCATGCTCGCGCAAAAAAGCGATGCTCTCCTGTGCGACCACTTCCTCCTGCAAGCGACTCTCAGGAATTTCTGTCACCCCAGCATCGCGTGTACGGCTTGCAAGTACGTTAAGATTGTCACCCTTGCGTTTTTCAATGAGATTGATCAGTGGGTCCTCTTGGTGTCCTGTATTGCCCGTGATATCACCATAAGGACGATGTTGAAAGCCGTTGAATTGCAGACTCCCGCCAAAATGCATCTTGCCGACCAGACAGGTTGTATACCCCGCCGTCCCCAGAATCTTTGGGATCGTTGGTAAGTCCGGGTCCATAACCGTCTTGTTGTTCCATGCACCCGCGTTGCGGACCTCGCGCCCGCTCAACATACAGATGCGTGATGGTGTACAAAGCGGCATCTGGCAGTAAGCGTTTTTAAACACAGTGCCCTGTGATGCTAGCTTGTCAAAATTGGGTGTATGGACGGGTTCACCGCCCTCTTCCTCGGACACATGTCCCATAAAACGGAAATTATGTTCGTCACTAAATAAAAATAAAATGTTTGGTTGTTTTTTCTCACTCATCGTAGCCATTTCCCTTCATACATACGTTCATTCAATCGTTGTTTCAATTCTTCGACAAGCTCTGGTTCTTGATCAATCAGGTTCACCGTTTCGTTGGGATCGTTTTCCAAATCATAGAGTTCATTGCGGTCGTTGATATGGTTGACATATTTATGAGTTCGTGTGCGCAATAGCCGCATGTTCTCAAGCGAACTCACGGTATCATCGCGGTGGCTGAAACCCGATGCCCCCTGCAACACGGGTACGAGCGACTTGGCATCCAGATAGGGTTGTTCAGGTAAACCCGCCAATTCGCAGATGGTTGGGTTGAGGTCGATTAGCTCGACCAACGCATCCGAAACCACGCCCTCTTGAATGCCCGGCCCAGCAATGATCAACGGAACACGCAATGCCGATTCATAGGGCAGGTTCTTTTGGTAGAGTCCATGATCGCCCAACATTTCGCCGTGATCACTGGAAAAAACGATGATGGTATTCTCCATCATGCCTCGCTTTTCAAGCGTGTCCAAAATATAGCCAATATAGTCGTCAATCAGCTCGATCATGGCGCAATATTGACGACGAACCATCGCCGTGTTTTTTGGATCACGTTCTTTGTATTTGGCCTGTATCCATGCGGGTTTGCCATCAGGCGCACAGTCAATGGCAGCGGGCATCTCAGCGTTGCGATATTTGTCCGCATACTCTGTTGGTGGATCAAAGGGGTCATGTGGCCCCACAAAGTTGATGAAAAAGTGCCAAGGGAAGTCATCGGGAATCTCCTCGAGCCATTGGATGGCACGACGCCCGATGTATGTATCGGAGAACGCCTCCGTTGGTAACACTGAGTCATGTGATCCGGTTTCTACCCAACTCGTCGCTCTCCCTACCCCTCGGCTTTCCGGATTTAAAAAGCGGTCATAGTAATCCTTGCAGAATGCCTCAAAGAGCCCTTGCTCTTGCAGGTAATGTCCATAAGGGCCTCTAGGCGATCCAAGCCGTGCGGCGTGCATCTTGCCCTCAATCTCAATCGGATGGGTAAAGCCCCAGCGGTAGGTTGCGGGCCGGTCGCCATTGACGCCATTATAGCCATCAGGCTTGCCAAGGTCGAGCTTACCTGCACACCCGACATAATAATCATGATCACGTAATCGTTGATAGTAGGTCGTCTGTGTATGTGACAGAAAGCTCTGGTTGTCACGAGGGGCTACACGCTGTGCCTGTAACCCGGTCGCAAGGGCAATGCGTGACGGTGCACACACAGGGCTGTTGACTGTGCAGTTCGGGAAGTACATGCCCCGTGCTGCCAGTCGGTCAATGTTGGGCGTTTTGACAAAATCCGCACCCGCCACGCCCAGAAAGTCAAAGCGGTGTTGGTCATCCATAATGAATAGGATGTTTGGTCTCTCCATAGTTTCTCCCTGAAAGTAAACAAACTCCGTCAATAGCCGGAAAGAACAGTATAGAGAGAAAAGTATAGAGCATGTGTGGACTGTTGGCAATATGCGCGATTTTACGAGTAGATTGTCCGAGTGTGAACACTTCCATGTATCTAATCCACGAAGGAAGATGCATACAGAACTGCCCCAGCAAGCATTATCGGGCGGGTCACAATGGTCATCCATCGGCTTAGACTTCTCCTACCGTACTCAAGAGAGAACCCAGCGACCAAAATCGGTTTGCCTCAAAGCTGTTGCAGGCCACCGTTAACATCCAGGTAGGTTCATTGCCTGTATATGCAAGGAATCTCTCTCGGCAGCCCTCAATGTCATAGTGGGCAAAATTCGGTATCAAAAACCGAGTGTTTACCAAACACTCGGTTTTTGATTTTCTCCCCGACAGTTAATGCTAAACCCCGCTATTTGAGGTCTAGTAGGGTAGTTCGTAAGGCGATTCCACAAAAATGAATATTCTGTAATGGTCAGAAAGAGGTTGAACACAAAAAGCTGGACTATAGGGTCACTCCTGCAAAGGCTGGAATCCCCTCTGGTACGACGCTGATTCTTGGCCTCGTAGGAATGGCTTAATGGACTGGTCAAATTGTTCAACCTGTT
>JBCCFC010000266.1:0-12398 GCA_039029935.1 Chloroflexota bacterium | reverse complement strand
TTATTGATGAGTATGATAACTTTGCCAATCAACTCATTGTGAGTGCGCATGATACACTCTATGAAAAACTCACAGGCAACGATGGATTCCTCAAGTCCTTTTTTAAAATGCTCAAAGCGGGGCGTGAGGGTGGCTTTATCGAAAATGTGTACATTACAGGGATTCTCCCCATGACGATGGATGACTTGGCGTCGGCATTCAATGTGGGTACATATCTCTCACAAGACCCAACCTTTGAGGCGATGGTCGGATTTACACAGGCAGAAGTTGACTGGTTACTGGATGAAATTTGGAAAGACCATACGATTACGGCAAATACGCGTGATGAAATTGGCGCGCTCCTAAAGGCAAATTACAATGGCTACCATTTTGTGCGTCCTGGTTCTGACCCGCGTAATATCCCCATTTACAACACAACAATCTTGATGTACTTTTTGCGTTACTATACAGAACATCAAGAAGTGCCGCCAAGCCTAATGGATTCTAATTTAGAAACGGATATTGGTTGGCCCAAACGTCTCGTTGAAGTCAATGCCAAAGATGCCAAACCATTTATCGATGATTTGACAACCAAAGAGATTGCAGGCTATAGTGAACGTTCTCTTGCACAGCAATTTAACGTTAGTCAGTTTTTTGAAAAACGCTTCTTCCCCGTCTCGTTTTTCTATCTGGGGCTATTGACGCGCAAAGATGACCTCTATCTCACTTTCCCCAACCTCAACATGCACCAAATCTTCCTCGAATACTTCAACGAACTCTATGACATTGACGTTTCCAACCCATATAAGGAGCCATTGGAAGCCTTTCTGCGCCAGCCTGATTTTGAGGCATTTTTTGCTTGCTATTGGGAAAGCTACATCGAAAAACTGCCCGAAACTATCTTTGCACAGGTCAACGAAAACTTCTATCGTACTACGTTTTACGAAGTCTGCACCCAACACTTTCCTCCGTGGTTTTTGTTGAATGTGGAGACATCCTATCCCAAAGGCAAGAGCGACCTTGAATTTATTGGCAAAAACGAGCGACAGTTTGCGGGGATGCACTGGATTATCGAATTTAAATATTATTCCAAGACGAAAATGCGCGAGAAAGACGTTAAGATACAGACCTTTGAAGCAGTGGCGGATGATATCGTACAAGTGCAGGGATACGGGGAGGGCTTGCGGCAAAAGTCGCCCGATGCGGACCTTTCAATGTTTTTGGTGTATTGTTTTGCAAATGAAGGCTTTCGGGTCTTTCCCGTGGATGAAGTATAGGTTCAGCCAATAATGACGGAGCTATTATTTAATTCAATCAACGAGGCAGACGCCATTGTGCGTAAACTGCCTGAACACAAGGAGCAGATTTTGTCCGAACAGAGCGTTAGTCAAGGGAGCATACGATGAACCGTGTCAATCGCATGTCTTCAACAACCGTTGCCATTCTTGAAATTTTGACAATCCTCTTCGTCATGGCAGGTGTCTTTATCCTCATTGTCGACGGCGGCAAGGCGTATGAATCCTATCGTAGTGAGTCTTGGCCGACAACGACAGGTGAAATCACGCGTTCCGCGGTTGATGCATCTGCTGATTTTAACGATAATCGTTGGTATCACAGCAGAATTAAATATGCGTATAGGGTTGAGGAGCCAGGAAGTGCGCAACCAGCGAATGATGATTATTTGATTGGTACACGTATTGGTATTGATCCTGCACCAAAAGCAGAAAGTCGCGCTGCTGCGCAGGAAATCATTGCCCTCTATCCAAAAGGCTCATCGGTTGAGGTGTATTATAACCCCAATAACCCGTCTAGAAGCATGCTGAAACCGAAGTTTTTGCGTTCGTATCTGATTATGCCCGTCGTAGGTGTACTCTGCTTGGGTGTTGCGTTCGGACTGCGCAAGATAGTGAGGAGGCATAAACTGTAATGTTAACATGGACAAATTGGGTCGGCAATCAGTCCTTTTCACCCAGTGCTATTATTGAGGTCCATTCAGAAGCAGACGTTCAACAGCAGGTAGCCGATGCTGCCGCAAGAGGACAGCGTGTGCGAACCTATGGCACAGGGCATTCCTTTACCCCCATCATCGAGACACAGGATGTGTTGTTGAATATGGAGTCCATGAAAGGGGTTCTTCATATCGACCGCCCAAAACGACGCGTCACCGCTTTGCCCAAAACATCTGTCTATGACTTTGGCGATCCCTTATGGGCAGAGGGGCTGGCCTTAAATAATCAGGGCGACATTGACACACAGTCCATCGCAGGTGCCATCGCAACTGCCACACATGGGTCGGGCGCGTTGCCAAGTTTTTCAGCCGCCCTCTCAGGCGCACGAATTGTGGACGGCATGGGCAACCTTGTTGAGATTACGCGCGAAATGATGCCCACTGAATTGGCCGCGCTGCAAACGTCGATTGGGCTGTTTGGCATCATGACCGAGGTGACCATTGACGTTGTGCCTGCCTATGATCTCCATCTGCGGTATGCAGTACAGCCCTTTCACGAAATGATGGAGTGCCTTGACACCTATCTGGATACCTGTCGCAGTTTCACATTTTATTGGTGTCCCACCGATCAATCGGCTGCCCTCTTTGGTCTCATGAATGCCAAGGCCGACGAGTGCGTCCTGCGATTTTTCCAAATTCCTGCCCCTGATTTGGATCGCGACAACTTGCCCTTTGGTGAGCGTGTGGGTCGCCCCTACCATGTCTATCCACTTGTCTATGAGCCAAATTTCCACGAGATGGAATATTTTGTGCCGTTGGAGCAAGCACATGATATTTTGGTTGAGATGCGTAAGTTGATGCTACGCTGGTTGCCAAAGAGTGTTTACCCGCTTGAGGTTCGCACTGTTGCCGCCGAGAACGCATGGATGAGTCCCCATTACCAGCGCGACAATCTTGTTGTTTCGGTTAGTGGTCAGCCTGGTACAGATTACTGGGATTATCTGCGTGCCTGCGACAGCCTGTTTGCCGAGTTCAAGGGGCGACCGCATTGGGGGAAATTACACTTTATGACCGCCGACCGCTTGGAGCGACTTTTCCCGCGCTACAACGATTTTGTGGCGATGCGTCGCCGCTTTGATCCAAAGGGGACGTATCTCAATGAACACACGAGGGCGTTGTTTGCTTGATTGGATGAAACGAGTGGTGTGGGCGCAGTACGCCCTAATCGCTCTGGTCTAACGCTTGTCGCAAGTACGCAATATGCGCTGGGCCAATGCCACAACATCCACCCACAATTTCAGCTCCCATACTGAGCCACTGGTCCACGACCTGCGCGTATTCGACGGGTGTTAGGTCTCGCAGATCACGCAGACGCACACCGTCCCGCTTCCAATCCTTTGGGATAGGCGTGAACGCATTGGCATAGGCACCGATGGTCAAGTCTGTCCTGGTCCGCAGATGCGGCAGCGCATACGTGATTGCCCCCGTATCGCAGCAGTTAAACAGAATCGCTTCGACGGGGATGCCATCCAATGCAGCCAATGCCGCCTCCACTGTCTCACCACTGCGCAACAGGCCATCACCCTCATCACGCAGAGTCAACGACACCCAGATGGGCTTGCCATAGATAGCTGCAGCACTCGCAGCCGCAACAGCTTCACCCGCACTTGACATGGTTTCACAGATAAACAGATCAATACCCGGCGCAAGATGTTCCGCAATTTCCGCATATTCCGCAGCCATCGCAATGATATCCTGTGTGTTGGGTTCATAGCTGGCGCGTAGAGGCGGCAAGGAACCAGCGACCCGTACACCAGCCCTGTCACCACGCGCCTTGTTCGCCATTTCGACCGCAACCCGTGTCATCTCGCCCAGCCTATCACTCAGGCCAGAGTGTGCCAACCGTTGTGGCGTCACCGCATAGTTCCACGTCGTGATCACCTCTGCCCCAGCCGCGATGTATTCTTGATGAACATCACGCACCACCGTTGGTGATTCAAGCAAAGCCAGCCCCGCGACCTTGGCGTCTGCATTCAGTCCGCGTCGACGCAATTCTTGTCCCATGCCACCGTCAAGTAGTATTGTCATTGGCTTCTTCATTCACAGAGTATCGTTGAACGCTGCTCTGTATCCAGAATAACGCTCGAAATATCACCACGACAGCATGTTCGCACAAGTATCTCCAAGTCTGAGAGAGCAGCAGCCACTTGGTCACGTCCAATCGGTGGAATAGCCTCCACCACAAGAAAGGCATTTTTTGTCTCATGCGTCAGCTTGGTGCGGTCGGCTTCTTTCCAGTTCCAACGCCGACAGATCGCACCCACATCATCCGCATAGATGATTTCACGCGCATACGGTGGTCGTGCTTCACGTTCACCTAGCATCTGCACGGCTGGCTCATCGTCACCCGCCACGCGTAGCCACACATCCCCCTGAACCGTGTCCAAATCTTCACCCCCAATGGGCAAGAGATGCTGCAACGAAACCACATTGTAGAGCGCCACCAGCGTATTGATATACCCAAGCTGCCCCCCGTTGAGGACGCGCTTTGTCATATTCTCAATCGACGACTGGTACTTCTTCGGCTTTGCCCCAAACTTGCGATACGCTTCCCGCCACGGTGCAATATGCGGGTGTTGTGAGACAGGCGTACTGTCCATCTGCGCTGGCAACGCCGCTTCTGCTTCTCGCAGCATGGCCTCTAGTTTGGGCTCCTTGTCCGCCGAATTATCAATATTGTGCGCCACAACAACACCGATGAGGACCTCTGGGTGTTCAACAAAAATTTCATCTGCAATGTTTAAATGGATAGTCATCGTGTCAATTCTTTGCTCTGTCATATTACAGTTGTCTTGTGGGGGAACCACCATCGCCGCCCCCATTTAGGCTAGGCATTATAAACCACAAGACACTCGTTCACCAAGTAATCAAGTGGGAACGCTCTGCTCGATGATGAACTCATGGAACCTGCACTCTGCTATCTAATTCACCTACAGTGTCTTTCTTATGCTATAATCAAACCAATTGTAAGTGATGATTGCAAATTCGTGTTTGCAGTGCTGTATATTGGATGTGCCGTAGTTCAATGTCAGAGGAGTGTATACAATGGCTTATCCCGATTTCAAGACGTTTAATCAACTAAAAGACAAATTTTCGGTGACAGTTGAGTCAAAGCACCTATTTTTTTCCAACGTACCAGAAGCTGATGTGAGCCAACATCTACAGGAAACGTTGAATGATAATGTTACACTGGCACTGAATATCAACACGGAAAAGGCGCGTTCAGAACTAATCGTGATGCAGGTTCTGGTCGAAGTACGAAAAAATCAAAATCGTCTCATTAGTGTCTTTTCCGGTGTAGAATTCATCGTTGATAGCGATGCCGGGCTAAGTGGATATTGTGATTTTATTATTAGCCATTCCCCCAACCAAATTTTTGTAACTGCTCCGGTAATCTGTATGGTCGAAGCAAAAAATGAGAACCTCAAAACCGCCTACCCGCAATGCATTGCCGAAATGATTGCCGCCCAACGCTTTAACAGCGCACAGTCAAACCCCATAGACACTATTTGGGGTGTCGCCACCAATGGGTATCACTGGAAATTTTTGTCCTTGGTTGGCGATACCGTCGAGATTGATTATGATGAGTATTCGATTGAGCAGATTGGGAAATTGCTTGGAATTTTTCAGTATATATTGGGTGATAATTCACAATAGATTAAATTTAATATTTATTTCAACTTGGAGTACAAGGACGAATACTACATGGATTGGACATCCGCTTTTACAGAAGACCCAGTTACGCTTATCGCTACCGTTGCCAGTGCTATTGCAACCGTGGCAGCAGCCATCATTGCTTGGATTGCCCTACGCCCCCAGCGTGAAAACAAACAAAAGCAGCGATTACTTGCAAAAGAGTTTGGCTCTGAGCTTTTCCCTGCCTATGTGATTGAACGCTCGACCCGTTTTTATGTGGAGCCAGATTGTGCTAATGTAGACCCCAGCCGCGAAGCTGAGATTCGTCATACCAAGGCGACAAAACAGCCCTTGTTTGGTGTGCTGGATGACTTTTTTGAGGGCGAAAGCATCTATCGCCACATGATTATCCTCGCCGATTCAGGCATGGGCAAGACATCGGCATTGCTTAACTACTATGTTCATAACCAGCAACGTCACGCAAACAAACATCATCACATCGTTGTCATCCCTCTGGGAATCCCCGATGTGGAAGCAGAGATTGAGGCCATCCCCGACCCACAAAAGACCATTCTCTTTTTGGATGCATTTGATGAGGATACCAAGGCACTGCAAGACCACAAAGCGCGGCTCATGCACTTGATGGAATCGTGTAAACGGTTCTCACACATTGTCATTACCTGTCGAACCCAATTTTTTCCTGATGATGAGGAAATTCCCAAAGAGACGGGCATTGTGCGCATTGGTCCCCGCGCTGGCAACGAAGGAAAACACTATACTTTTCAAAAAATCTACATCCAACCGCTTACCGATGCACAGGCGGATACATACCTCAACAAACGCTACCCCTTTTGGCAGTCCATCAAGCGTTGGGAGGCTAAACGCGTCGTCGATAAAATCCCCAATCTACGTGTACGCCCTATGCTACTTGACTCAATTCCTGATCTGCTCAATGCCAACGAGATTCAGCTTGCTTATAGCTTTCAACTCTATGAAGCTTTGGTTAACGCTTGGCTTGAGCGGGAGCGTGGCTGGGTTGAGCCTGAAATATTATGGCAATTTTCCACACGTTTGGCTGTTGATCTGCATGTTAACAAGAAGAAACGGGGTGCAGAACATATCCCTCGCTCCGAATTGCTGTCTCTTGCCCAAGAATGGGACATCAACCTTGAAGGCTGGCAGATTGCAGGTCGTTCACTGCTTAATCGTGATGCCGAAGGGAACTACAAATTTGCCCATCGCTCCATTATGGAATACCTTTTCTTGCGGGCTAATACTACGTTATTAGAATTAGAGATTAACTGGAATGGTATCGAGCTGACTGACCCAATGCAGAGGTTCATTAACGAAATGGTTTCATATCAACAATATGTTTTGCTTCATAATCTACCAAATGTTGTCTTTAGTGAAGTAAATCTCGAGAATGCAGACTTCGAAGATGCCAATCTTGAGGGGGCCAGATTCATTCGAGCCAACCTCAAGAAGGCTAATCTCAACGGAACCAGCCTCATTAGATCTAACCTCAAGTGGGCTAATCTAGCGGGGGGCAACCTCAAACGAGCCAGCATCAAATGGGCTAACCTCGAAGGCTCTAACCTAGAAGGTGCTAACTTATATGGTGCTAACCTCGATAATGCAAATCTCTATCAAGCCAATCTCAATCAAGCGATACTAAAAGAAGCTAATCTCAAGGGAACCAATCTCGATGCAGCTATGCTTGATGGGGCTATCCTTGTTCAATGCAGATATGGAGAGTACACAAAATGGCCTAGTGGATTTGACTACAAAAACTCAGGGGCACTTGGTCCCTACGCTAACCTTAGACGTTCCAACCTTGGTAAAGCCAACCTCAATCAAGCTGAACTCAATCAAGCCAATCTTCTTGAGGCAAATCTTAATCAAGCTGATCTGGGTCGAGCCAATCTCAATCAAGCCAACCTCAAAAGAGCTACACTTGAAGGTGCCAACCTTCAATTAACAGACTTAAGTGAAGCTAACCTAAGTGGAGCCATTCTATCTAATGCTGTTCTGTACAAAGCTATCCTTGAGGGTACAATTCTAGTTGATACATTCTTACAAGAAGCCGTTCTGGAAGGAGCCAGTCTAGAGGGAGCTAATCTAGAAGGAGCTAATCTGTATCGAACCAATTTGCAAGGAGCTAGCTTAGAAGGTTCTAATCTGTATGAAGCCATCCTGTATGAAGCCAACCTCTACGAAGCTAACCTAGAAGGAGCCAATTTGGAAGGAGCAATCCTAGAACATAGTATTCTTAATCGGGCTAAGTATGATGACTATACAAAATGGCCAGCTGGCTTTCATTATCAGAGTTCAGGCGCAATTGGCCCTAATGCGGAGTTAGAGGGGGCCAATCTAAAAGGAGCTAATCTATATAGAGCAAACTTAACAGGGGCCAATCTTGCCCAAACTGATCTTGAAGGTGTCCGGCTAGAAGGAGCCAGATATGACAATTATACAAAATGGCCGAGCAATTTTAATTATCAGACATCAGGTGCCATTGGTCCTAATGCCGACTTAAGTGAAGCCATCCTCCGTTACGTTGATCTAAGCGGAATTGACTTGAGCGAGGCCAATCTGAGCGGGGCCAATCTACGGGAAGCTTTTTACAATAATAAGACAAAGTGGCCCGAAGGTTTCGACTATAGGAAATCAGGTGCCATTGGTCCTAATGCTGATCTGAGTGGAGCAATTCTTCGTTTCACGGATATGAGTGGCGTGGATTTGAGCGGAGCCATTCTGAGCGGAGCTAGATATGACCGAAATACCAGATGGCCAAATGGTTTCGACTACAGAAGATCAGGTGCCATTGGTCCTAATGCCGACCTAAGTGGAAAGGATCTGAGTGAAGTAAAACTTAATGGAACAGACCTGACTGGAGCAGACATGAAGGGAACAGACCTCAATAGGGCAAACTTAAGTGGAGCAGACCTAACTCAGGTTGACTTGAGTGAAGCAAGCCTGCAATGGACTATCTACGATAGCAATACCAAGTGGCCGAATGGCTTTGGTTATAGAAAATCAGGAGCAATTGGCCCTAATGCGGATTTGAGTGGAGCGGATTTGAGTGGAGCGGATTTGAGTGGAGCGGATTTGAGTGGAGCGGATTTGAGTGGAGCGGATTTGAGTGGAGCGGATTTGAGGGGCACCGACTTGAGTCGTGCCAGCCTGAGTAGAGCCAACCTTAATCATGCCATCTACGACAGCCATATCAAGTGGCCAGAAGGATTTGATTACAGAAAATTAGGTGCACTTGGTCCTGATGCAGACCTGAGAGGGATGGACTTGAAGGGAACAGACTTAAGAGGAGCAGACCTAAGAGGAGCAGACCTAAGCAGAGCAGACCTAAGCAGAGCAGACCTTCGCCGAGTTAATCTAGATCAAGCCAACTTGAACAGAGCTAATTTGAATGAGACTAATTTAATTGGAGCAAATCTCAATGGAGCGAATCTGAGTGAGGCTATACTGAGTGAGGTGGACCTGCGCCTAACCAGATACAATGGCAATACAAAATGGCCAGATGGTTTTGATCCAATGAAAAAAATTAGATTTCAGCAGAACAATCCTGAATAATTTTAAAAAACAATTTGAAAAAGGATGGAGGTAAAGTGATTAATATGTCAACAACAAAATTAAAAATGATGTTAGAAGAACAACCGTATAATGTCCAAATGGATTTGTTGCAACATCTCGTTCAGCATATCGGCCTACAAGAAAGCATGGAAATGATTCAAAGCTAAGAACGGAGATGGAGAACATATCGAGGATTCAAATGATTCTCTGGATTTTTTGTCATGGGTTGAAGATGAATATGAGACAGCACTTAACCCTGAAGATGTCGAAGATGAACGCATCATGGCTCAGGAAATGGAAGCGTATCGACAGATGCATCCAGAGTTATTGAAGAAATATCCTCATCAATATGTAGTTATCCATCAAGGAGAACTGGTTGATCGGGATACAGATTACTCGGTGCTGATAGAGCGAGTTTACGAAAACTATAGTGAGACGCGCGTGATTCTAGTGCGACAAGTCTTACCAGAAATAATACCGACGTTGCGGATGCCTTCATCAATGATAAGACTGTTAGACAATTTGAAGTAACACTCAATGGTTTTGCGGGTGTAACAGAGGTACGCGCATAAAGAGTATATGGTAACGGAGAACCAATGAAACTATTCACAAACGGCATCATCCACACAATGAATAAGACACAGCCAACAGTCGAGGCTGTGCTAGTAGACGACACAGGCCGAATTGCTGGCATCGGCAAACAAGCTGATTTGCAGATCGATGCAACCGAAATCATCGACTTGCAAGGCCAAACGCTCATTCCCGGCTTTAACGACGCCCATATCCACGTCTCATGGCTGGGGTTGCAGTTGACGCAGTGGGTTGATGCGCGCAAACATGTCTCACCCGATATTCCGACGATTATTGAACGATACCGCGCATGGGCGGCAGACAAGCCAGCGGGCACATGGGTCAACGGCATGGGGTACAATGAGGCGTTGTTACCAGAAGGCCGTCACTTGACCTATGCGGATTTAGATGAGGCCAGCACGGAGCATCCGATGTTCTTGATTCGCTCGTGTGGGCATGTGGGTATTGCCAACAGTCTGGCATTGGAGATGGCAGGGATTTCGGCGGAGACACCCGACCCACCCGGTGGTGTCATCGTGCGTGATGCGGATGGCAACCCGACGGGTCAACTGCAAGAAACGGCCATGATGTTGGTGCAACATTTGATCCCAGAGCCGACGATTGAGGACAAAAAATGGGCGATCAAAGCGTGTTGTGAACATTTGCTCAGTCTTGGCGTGACGGCGGCGACTGACCCCGATGTGATGCCCGAATGGTTGGACATTTATCGGGAGATGGATGCGGATGGGGAATTGCCAATACGACTCAACATGCTGGTGTCACGCCGTAGTGGAGATCGGATTGTGCCGTTGCCAGAGGTTTCGGTGAGCGATTACCTGCGTTGTGATAGCGTGAAGTTTTTTGCGGATGGTGGCATGACCAGTGCGACCGCTGCTATCTCGATCCCTTATCGCGAAACGGGGACCAAGGGCGTGTTGATCTATGAAACCGAAGAACTAGCTGAGTTGATGTGGGAGGCGCACAGCAATGGCTTGCGTATGGCAACCCATGCCAATGGAGATGTGGCACTAGAGCAGGTCATCGGCATTTATGAGGCTGTGAATGAGCGTGAGCCTCGTCCCGATTTGCGCCATCGTATTGAACACCTCGCCCTGCCCACCGACGATCACCTCAAGCGTTGTGCCGAGTTGGGCGTGATGGTCGCCACACAGACCGTGTTCCTGTCGGCAATGGGGGCGACCTTCCGCCGTTATATGCCAGAGGTGTTTTATGAACGCGCCTATGGTGTGCGCAGTATGCAGAAAGCGGGAATGACGGTGGCACTGAGTACGGACGCACCTGTTGTGCCTGATGCCAATCCGTTTTTGGGCATCAAAGCGGCCATTGACCGGCATGACCATGCAGGCGATGTACTTGGCAGCGAGCAAGGGATTTCGGCGGAAGCAGCTCTTGAAGCATATACGTTGACGGGGGCTGTATTGAGTGGTGACGAGGCCAGTTTTGGCAGCATCGAAGTTGGGAAATGGGCTGACCTAACGGTGTTGATGGGGGACCCAATCACGACGCCTGTTGAGGAAATGTTGAATTTACAGGTGGCGCAGACATATGTGGCGGGTGAGTTGGTGTTTGAGCAGAGAAGGTAAATTAGGGTTGCCTATTAATTTTATCATGAAGACATCCGTCACAATGAAGATCTCTACGATTGCTTGTATACTCTATGCCATAGGTATGTTTTCACTATTCTCATTGAAAACATACCTATATGACACCGCACCCATTTTTGCGCTACTGTACGCCTTTGCGCCCTATTTATTTCTCCCATTGCTAATCCTGCTGCCCATGACCCTCATACTCAAGGACAAACACGCGCTCATCGGTCTAGCTGTTGTGGTTCTTTTGTTTATCACACAATATGGTTTGTTATTTTTTCCACAGTTTTCACAGCCATCAACAAATGCTGGTCAACAGCTAGACGTTCTCACCTATAATCTAGGCCCAGGGCGAGCGCGTCCCAAAGAGGTATTTGACGCTCTTGTGAAGCAAGATGCAGACATCGTCGCGGTACAGGAAGTATCGCCATCGGTTGTTGATGTATTCAGTCGGGGGCTCAATGATACATATCCATACATGATTTTGGATCCCCCGTACTCAACAGGTCTACTGAGCCGTTACCCTATTCTGTCGAGCAAACGGTTAGCCTCACAGAGCATGGACCGAACATATCTTCACGTAACTATTGACTGGCAACAACCGCTACACGTACTGGTTGTCCATCCGCAGATACCGGATATTACCTGGAGTTCTGGTCGCCCTTTACATATTGGCCTTCGTGACCAAAGACAGAGAGAAGGCATCAAACATGTTGCTGAGTATGCAGAAATTCTGCCAATGCCTGTAATCATCATGGGCGATTTCAACATGACGCCACAGTCAGATGCCTATACCCGAATAACAACCACGTTTGTTGATACGCATACCGCGGCTGGTTTTGGATTTGGCTTTAGTTTTCCAAATGATACATGGGTTGCAGGGTATGAATTGCCATGGCCGCTATGTCGTTAATGTCATTCCTTTACCAATTGCAGAAGGGTGAATTGCTACCACCTGGTGTTGGCCCAGAGGATGAGGCTGGACGTATCGAGACTACTGGTGTAGA
>JBCCFC010000265.1:0-12408 GCA_039029935.1 Chloroflexota bacterium | reverse complement strand
GCGCAGCTGGAACGCATCAAGAAGATTGCGCGGATGGCACAGGATGAATTGAATATGGGTTATCCAGACCATACATTTGTGGTCAGAAATGTGAGCGACCACACTGGCTATAAAATCCGAGTCAAAAGGGGCATAGAGCAATGTGACTCGGATTTTATAGCCAGTGTGGTCGCTCACATTTCTGACCACAAATGTATGGTCTGGATAACCCATATTCAATTCATCCTGTGCCATCCGCGCAATCTTCTTGATGCGTTCCAGCTGCGCAACAGCCGCACATGTACATTGGTTCATCATCCCCTCCATTTTTAACTTGCGTACCGGAATACGCTAATCATGTTATCGTGGTAGAGCAAATCGTACTCGCTAGACAAAAATGCCATCACTTTCTGTTTATCTGGCACTTCAAAAATCATTTCAAGTATAAATTCGGGAAAGTCGTAGCCATGTATGACTTCTTGAATCACTTGCGTTTCATTGTCAAAGCTGCCCAGATATCGAGCCATCATCGCTTTCGCCGCAGGAATGTTGTTGTTGCATCTGTCCAATACCATCTCCATTACAGTTCCTGTTGTGCTTTGTATGTCAGCGACATCAATGTTATCTTCCGTCGTTCTTTGTGCGACTCTTCTCTCGATGACTTCATAGACAGCCTCGGCTAACATCTGTGGGTACTGGTCCTCATTTTCTTCGGTAATGATTTCGTTGCGGCAGAAATAATTGAGACGCTCTCGCATGATGTCAAAGAGGTCTTGTAACTCATGCAGTTCCGCTTCCCAGACGGTTTTGCCTGACAAGCGTTGGAGGGCTTTTTCTAACATCTCTTCGTTCAGTACGTTTGTGAGTTGAATCAGTAGATTTAGTTTCTCACGCATCATGACCCTCCTCGTTATTGTCATAGTCTTCCATCAAAATCGCCTCTAATGCTTCAAAGAGTTGACGAGCTTTTTCCTCGTTATGCGTTCCTGTTGTTGCCTGAATCGTCGCCCGTCTCATTTTGAAAAAGAGGTCCTGTGCAAAATAGTATGACTCCTGTTGATTCATTTCCATAACGTGCGACATTAATATGTTGGTCATTGTCTTTTCCCTTCTCTGCTTTTATAAGAAATGTATTGTATTTGCATCAACAGAATACCGCTGTTCGTACACGAAGTCAAGCGTAAAAGTGTAAAAAGATTGAATTTTATCCAGAAAAAGAAGTAGTTAGAAGAGAGAAAGAAGACAAACGCAGAAGTCTCTCCGAAACGTGCTAGGAAATCCTCACGCCCTTGGTTCGCTTTACGTTTTTTGAGCAAAATATGGAACTAAAGAGAACTTAATACGATAATATCGCATCTTTTTACACTTTTGCGCTTGACTTTGCTTACCATCAGCGGTATCATGCAGATACAGATACAATAGATTTTCATAACTATATAGAAGAGAATGAGGTTTATAATGACTGGAACCATATTTTCAGATGAACCAATCCTATTGGGAGATGCTATCCGACATTACATGACCGATACGGATAACCAAGCATTTATTGCGCTGCCAACAGCCTTAGATAAAGTTGACGATTCTGCCAACAAAACATTGGTGTTGACACCCAGACGTTCGCCCACACCGATGACTCTGAGCGACGCGATCCTATATATTGAGCAGGCCTACGGAACCATTGACCATTATGTGGCGAGCGCGCTTGCCTTTGAAGACGGCTCGATTTATGAAATGTCACTGGGACATCTGCTTGATGAGGGCGCACGGCAGCGAACAGCCTTACGCAACAAAATTTTAGCTGCAACAGGTGGTGACAAAGAAAAAGCTGAAAGAGCATTCAAACAGAAATACAGCTATTCAGGCATCATAAATGCAACAGCGGCAGACTTGATTGATTTTGTTCAAAACATTGATACGATGTTTTTTCCACCCAGTTTTTCATATGGCGGAATATAAAACTTACTCTAATTGCTAACCTATTTTTAGTATGTAGTGCTTGATTCGCTCATGCATACTACATATAGTATGAATTCATCGCTATCAAAAAATCTGCATAATACACTGTTCATGCTTAACACCTTTTGTTAGTATTGAATTCATTTGGAATATAATAAGGAAATTTGTACGCATTTATAATGCACAATTTTGAAATATAGGTTAGCAATTAGAGTAACTTATATGAAAATACAGAAACCATTGAACGTTGAGCTATCTCTAGAATTGGGTGAGTTAATTGATGCCCAGATGAAAGAATGCTATTGGAATGCTCGCAGAGCGCAAGCAAGACGCCCCAAACTGATTTATGTGGAAGGCTGGTTTTACGGTGTTGATCTGAAGTTACCTATCGAACATGCGTGGCTTGAGTCCGACACTGAAACGATTGACCCAACGCTCTCCTATCTGGGTAAAGACAACACCTTCTGCTACTTTCCTACTGTGAAATACACAAGAGCCGAGACGGTTTCACTCTGGAAAGCAGGGCATCGAGTGCCATTCCTAGAATCGCTCTATGGACATAACCCCAAGATGCACATGAAGGTCTTTGTCGAGGTATTTGAATCGTTGGGACAGGACATGAGCAGCTTGCGCGCATCGCTGCGACTGGGTGAATGAGCCAATCGGTATGACAACAGAAAGCGTGAGGTTGATGATGAAGACAATTTTACAGCCAATCAAGACAGGAGAAACAGACCAGTTACGCCGAACGCACCACATCCATATTTATCGGCTGGACACCCAAGTGATGAACAGCATGTACATCGTCACAGCCTACGGCCAAAACCGCTGTGGCCGCGTGGATGCCAGCATCGGCTGTACGCATATTGGGACCAAGACGGGTGAAGAATTGGTTGAGGCCATTCGGCAGGCCACCGACTGGGCCAAGCATCAGGTAACGTTGGCTCTTTGTGATGAACAACCGCCAACCAAGGCTGATTCAGAGATTTCATCTCCTCGGCATGAGTTAGATGATGATATGCGATTCCTATCACAGAATGACCCAACCCATGATGTATCTATATCTGATGTCACACATCGGGGTGATATCCAAGAAATGCCAAACGCTCGACAGGATTCAACTTGTCAGTGGCGTTCAGTGGAAGAACTCATTGGACCCGTTGACGAGTTATCCAGCCTTGATGAGCCACAATCCCCCATGGCCGATGAGGAAACCGAAAGGCTTTTTGAAGCGATTGGCGAGTGCTACCATCGCACACCCAGAGCATGGGCCGTCGCTCGGCAAGGCTTCTTGAGTAACCTCGCTCGAACATATCGTCGGTCAAAGCCGATTACCCAGATTATGGGTGAAGTATATGATTGCAATGCCATGCAGGTCGTGAACGCCTACACTGCCAAACTGAAAGACGAATGCAAGCGGTTGATTCAATCTTCATCCGACGACACCGATATGAACGCCACAATCCAATACTTGACCCAAGGCCGATGCCGGAGCCTTGAGACGCTTGGTGGATACCTGCTCATTGAGGCGGTTTCTCAACTGCGGCAGTTTGATATCTATGCAGCCTAATACGACCAAAAGAGAAAAAATCCTCAACTTTTTACACTTGTACGCTTGACTTTGTATAGAAACAGCGGTATCATGCGAATGACAATACAACACGTTAGTTGATACAAAGGAGGGCGTAATTATGTATATCGATGATACAAACAGTTACAATGAATTGTACGAGATGCTTGACCAATTTGGCGACCACGAACCACTGATGGGACCCAGTGATATCGACGTATTTGTCCATGAAGATGGCGATACCTATGGGCTTGAAACTGATGAGGGGTCTCATGAAACCATTCACAAAAGCTGAAAAAGAAGCCATCTACGAATGGTCTAAAGAATGTGGCGGTCACAACGCCGCAAAGTCCCTCTTCAGCGACCGGATACCCAAGCAAGAAGCCATCCATACGGCAGACATCGCAAGCGCAATCGAATCAGTGCCCTACTTCATGAGCAGTAGCGTATCCATCCACGCACCAGAAGACAACAATCGCACCATCGTTTATGTGCGTCAGTATGGGCGATATCACGGTTATGCCGAATACAACATGCTCACACTGCTCCAAGCATACCTCCTTGACCCCAACGAACATGGCCGATATTTTCATGTCCGTGTGTTGGTCAACCACAAACTCAACTGTCAATATATCTATGTCGATGGCAGCTACGGTCAGTCTGGCGATTGGCAGTGTTTCTTCTATAGTGAAGAGGCATTCACGGCATTTATCACTGGGCTTAACGATGCTCTGTTAGACCACGGTGCGAAGGACCGCCAAGCCAGCATGGTCAGCAACATGATCATCGGCAATATTAGTCAGCGCAACATCAACCGCATTGAAACGGTTCATCCCGAACGTGTCTCTGCCCAAGGCGATGAGCCAGTGACTATCACTTTTACCCTGCCTCGTTGCACATTCAAAAACGGCAAATATCTCTTTGATTGCCACATGGTATACGAAGCTGCGTTTATTGATTGGATTGCCGTGAGGCAGGAAAAAGACCCTCCTGAACTCGATGAAAACGGTCAGCGCATCCACTACCCGACCAAGCAGGAACGCGTAGAATACACTAAAACTGTTAGCGTTACCCCATACACGGCGAAACGTCACTTTGGGCAAGAAACGTTGATTGATAATCTGGTCAATGCTGTTGTACATGGTAAAGGCACACGAGGATATAAGTTTGTGTATTGACCAGAGCAAAGCATCTCAGTGACATTTCGTAGCAGAGGAGCATTCAAGAAGAAAGGACTCGTATGAAACGACCAATAGCACCAATACAAGCCGTTGAAACCTATTTGAAGATACCAGCCAGCCAGTTGGAACACCTACACCCTGTACAGATACATGCCCTGCTCGTCAGCCACAATATCCGACGACGAGATGACATGGAGCGTCAGCCGTATGTTCGCTATTGCCGCACCCACAATGATGAGATGGTTTGGGATGCCGAGCTAAACTGTGAGTGCTGCCCAGATTGCATGAGGTTGCCAGAAGTGGCGTGGGTACAGACCAAAGATGCCCGCTGGGAGATGGTCCGCAACGAACGCGTCTACGGCTGGGTGCTTTGGGATGAGCGAGGTTACACAGCGGTTGTCCCAACAGAGCAGATATCCTATTGCCGTGAGTTGGGTGGCGATACCCGGCTATTGGGGCTTTACGGCACGTTAGAACAGGCACAAGAGAAGACCTATAAAGGGAATCCACTATTGGATGATAGTGTGTATGTCTATCAGTTGTGGTAAGAAGCCATTCAACTCGTTTTAGTTTAGAACAAGTTAAATAGCTTCTTGCAGCTAAATTCAAACTACGCTTTCTTTTACGATTTATTTGCAATGCTAAAATTTATTAAGGTAGAATGAAGATATAGGCAGGGTAAACTATATAATTGATATATAGAAAATGAAATAAAAAATTTGTTATGCTGGGTACGTCAACACTTCGCCCACACAACCGCACCTGCTCACCTTCTGTCACGAAGGCCCATGGGAGCTAGTCGATAATCGCATTTGGGGACTGGACATGAACACGGGCAATGCATGGCAGATTCGCCCACGAGAAGTGGAACTTGAAAAGGTCGGTCACGAATACTGGCATGACGATGGCCTCCACATCAGCTATCACGGCCATAAGCCCGATGGCTACAAGTTTTTTGGGCAGTGTCTCTATGATGGCACAGAAGTGCAGGAGTATAGCTTCCCTGCCGAGACAGGTCACATTCACTCGAATGGCTTTGAGATGATTGTCGGGGATGGTGGCAAAGAGGTGCGTCTTTGGAAGTGGAACGGCGAGGGCTTTGACGGTCCGCGTGCGCTCTGTCAACACCGCAGCAGTATGCATATTCAGCAGACACATGTACACCCACGCTTTAGTGCCGATGGCAGCTATGTTGTGTTTACCAGTGATGTGTCGGGGTATGGGAATGTATATAAGGTGGCTGTGCCGGAGTTTGAGTCGTTGCCAGAGATACGGTAGCCGTAGACCTGTGCATTCTGCAAGTCGCGAATATTGATGCTGGACCTTTGGGAAGTGGCGCTAAGATAATATATTATCAGCAGTCTGCATCTGTCACTACCCGAAGGTTCGACACAAAAGCATCCGCGTTCATGCGTTTAGGCTACTTGCATCGCCTCCGCAATCGACCGATTCACACGCACATTCTCCAAAAGCGACCGCCGCCATTCTTCATTGTCTAACGAATCTGCTCGCTCCATCAACTGCGCATAACTCTGTTCCAGCACATCCTTAGCTCTGGATTCATCAACCGACCCCAGCACCTGATAGCAAGTCCAATGGGGGTGAAAATGCTCAATGGTGTTGCGATGTTGCTCCTCCTCATCAAGCATCGGTAATAGCGATTCAACTTCAACCAGCGCGGTTGCATAGTCGCCCTGTCGATAGGCGACATCGGCCAGCCCGGCGCGCGCATAGGTCTCTGACATGGTGCGTGGATGGATACGAATGTGGTCGAGTGCAGCTTGAAACGCTTGTTGGGCCTCGCCATACGCCCCTTGCTCCAGATGTGCATGACCCAAGCTGAGAAACCCTGCTGTACAGTCACGCTGGCGGATGTTGGGGTGCATGGCGACTGCTGTTTTGCCATGCGCAACGGCCTGTGCTGTATCGCCTTCAATACGCGCCAGTAGACTGGCTAAGACCCACACCCAATAGGTTGTGCCGACCTCTGGCTGTTTGTCAATATTGGCTGATAGGGTACTGTACAACTGTCGCACCTCTGCGTAACGCCCCAAGCAAAGATACTCTCGACATAGATGATTGATGGAGACGTAGATATAGCAGTCTTCACCCAGATCATCATAGACAGCAATGGCTTTTTGCAGTTGCCGAATCCTTCTTTCTTGATAGCGATAGTGGGTAAGGGTCATATAGGCGTTGAGGACCTGCGCTTCTTCAATTCGATTTTGTGTTTCTTGATTGAGTGCCAAAGCTTTGTCTAAATAGGAGAGCGTTTGCTCTTGGGTCAAGAGCGGGTGCAGAAATAAAGCCCTCATGCGCAACAAAATGGCTTCATGCCAACGGTCTTCTGCTTGACGACAATGAGTGATTGATAACTCAAGATGGTGCGCACATGTGTCGAAATCACCTTCCATGTACCAACATCTTGCCACCAAGAAATGGTAATTTCGCTGAACCTCACAGGGCATCTCATCAGAGAGTAGCTGGCCCGCGCGATCTAAGCTGGTTTTACAATCATCCATGACACCCGTGTTCATATATACAGTCGCCATTTGCAGATAATGGTGAACTTGCTGGCGTGGTGCAACGGGTTCAGCGAGTAGTGATTGTATGGTTGTGGCCTGATTCAGCACCTTGTCCCATTGACCTAAATACATGTAGGTTTCGCTTTGCAAAATACCAATCTGAAAGCGCATGGATGTATAGCGATGATCCGTTTGTGCAATCAGTTGACCAGTCTGTATGGTGTTATTCAGGTGGCGTAGAATTCTCAGCACCTGCTCATAGGAACCGTTGCGCATGTAAAATTGGGCAAACGCTTCCACCATCTGTTGAACCAGCGACAACTGCTGTCGTTGCAAGGCCTGTTGCCATGCCATCGCGATGTGGTCCTGCTCTTGACGCATCTCGGCCATCACCTGTGGGCCTTCGGCTGTATTCATTTTTGCCACACGTTCATGCATAAACATCATATAGTAGGCGCAATATGCCTGCCAAAAGTGGTCGATTTCGCGTGAATGCTCACCATAGTGCATGGTCCATTTTTTCTGAACAAATTGTTGAACAAGCGGGTGTAGTGTATAGCGTCCGCTTGTCTGCGACTGGAGAAACGAGGTATCGGTCAGTTGTCTTAAATCAGCCAAATTTACATTGGCAATGACACCTGCGGCAGTGCTATCAAAGCCCGCCGTGAAGTGTGAAATGTAGAGCAGTGAACGCCGTGATACCTCATTCAGGAGTTGCCAAGAGCGTTCAAAGAGATCATCCACACTGGTGTACGAGCTTAATTCGGATGTCGCACCCTGCAAAAGGGGCTGTGCATTTTTTTGTAATTGGTCGGCAATCTGAGGCAGGGTGAGATGCTCGGTCCATCCCGCCACCATCTCGAGGGCCAGCGGTAGCCCACCTGTTTGTTGGCAGATTTGAATGATGTCGCCAAAGTGTTCTCGATGTAGCTCAAATTCGGGATTGTAGCGTCGGACGCGGTCGAGGAAGAGTTGAATGACGGCATAGCGTGTCGTCACAACATCATCAGAGATAGATTGTGCTGAGTCCAGTGTATGCTGTACATCGTCCAACATGGGGGTGGAGAGTGGCTTGACTCGCAATACTGTTTCACTTGGCAACTGTAGGCGCACCCGCGAAGTCACCAAGACTGTACATTTGGGGGCACTTTGCAAAAGCGTTGTCACCACTGAGCGTGCGGCCAACACATGCTCAAAATTGTCCAAAATCAACAGCAATTCACGGCGACGTAGATAGCTCGTCACCTGCGCCATGACCGCATCCGCACTGCCCAATGGCAATTGGAGCGCGCTCGCCACCTCTGCGATGACGCTATGAATCACTTGCTCCTCTGTATCACGCTCATCTACCACAATGCCAGCCAACGGCACAAAACACACACCATGTGCAAAGGCATCGCCCATCCGTTGCCCCAACGTCAAAGCCATGTGGCTTTTACCCACACCACCCATCCCCATCAATGTGACTAAACGGTGCGCAGAATTTTTCAAATAGTCAACCGCTTTTGTCAAGAGTATATCATGCCCCAATAGCTCTGTGAGCGGGGCTGGGCTGACATACTGTGGGAAGATTGCGTCCTTAACTGGTCTATCTGTTGTAGAGGATAATACGGTTGATGTGACCGTATCAGAAGACGATGTTGGTGTAATCTGTCCATCACGGATGTGCGCAGCCAATGCCTCCGTCTCCTCATCGGGCGAGACATCCAACTCCTTGTCCAGAATATCGCGCAGGGTTTCATACTGCTCCAGCGCGGCCCAGCGCTTGCCCTGTTCAGCCAACAACCGCATCTTTAGCCGATGCCCTTCCTCATGCCAAGGCACAGTCGTCAGCAACTTGTCTAAATCACTCAGTGCCTGTGGCTGATTCCCCTGAGACGCCTCGACTTTAATCAACTGATAGAGCGCGTGGCTGTATCGCATGGCTAATTCAGCGCGTTTTGTGCCAACCCAGTCATTGAACAGGTCCGCATTAGGGACCATAAAGCCGCTGAGAAAGTCGCCGCGATAGAGCGCAAGCACACGCCGAACATCGGCCAAATCGGTAGCGCGGCTAACCTGTGTCCCATTGCCATCTATCTGCAATGCCTCAAATTGGTGAATATCGCTATCGCAGTCCGCTGTGTACTGAAACGCAACTTCACCAGTTGTGCTGCTCAAATAGGGGGACAGATGTTTTCGGAGTATCGCCAAGTGATTGCGCAAGTTTCGCCGCGCCGCATCAGGGCTGCTATCCGGCCATAACAAGGCTGTCAACTCGTCGCGTGTAACGGGGCGTCCAACGGCAATGAGGTAGTACAACAGCGCATTGGATTTGGCGCGTGTGAGTGCTGTCAAGGGTTGATTGTGGCGCAAGAGTTTTGGGACGCCTAACAGTCTGATGGTCAGTTGAGTATTTGTCTTCATTTCTTTCTGAGCATCCTTATTTTAAGCCACCGAATCAATTCGGTGTCTATAACGGGAAGTATACTGATGGGCGTTCATAAAATAAATTGATAAAACCCGCCCTGGGTTAAAACCGCAGGGCTAAACAACGACGCTCGCTGAACCGGGCTTTGCGCCTATGGGTAAAAGGGCCATTCATGGGCCGTCGTTATGTAGCACCGTCCGTTCACGGCGGTGTGGGTTTATACACAATTAATTTATGAACTCTTATCAGTATACTGTAGCAAATTGAATACAACCTGTTCGGGTACCCTCTAGGTGAGATTTTCTGTAATAGCATTGGGGTCAGCGGACACCCCGCAATCCCATGAAACTTTAACAACCCTCTTGTAAACTAAAACGTTAAGTCAAATGACTGATTCTCAATAAATTTACTTGGGCAATGTGCTTGAGATTTTTTTGATGACATTTTGGTGACGTTTCTGGTGACGTTTTGGATGACACCCACATAGTATCCTGTAGCCGTTGTTTAAATCTAATCAACAATACCATAAATCATGACTTGTGACTGATTTTCATCAGGAAACAAAAAATATTTTTCAACAGTTCAATTTTATTATATAGAAAAACGTTGCATTTTATAGGGCTTCGTCGTTGAGTGGGAGACAAGCCCGACCTCCGGCAGGTGTCCGCAGATGAATAGTTGATATCAAACAGACTCAGGGCGGACACCTACCGGAGGTCTATCGCGGGGAAGCATTTCAGCACGTAATTATACACAACAATCTACACAATCACTATCATGGCAAATCAAACTCAGGAACAAACAACAGCGGGCAATCGTCGCTATCGACTGCACCAACGGCTTGGACAGGGCGGCATGGGCGTAGTCTACCAAGCCACAGATAAGCTCACGGGTGACACGATTGCGCTCAAGCAGGTGGAGAAATTGCCCAAACAGGCATTAAGCTCTGGGATGGCTGAAGAGGACCTACGTCTGGCACTGGCGCACGAATTCCAAATTATGGCAGGGCTACGTCACCCCAATATCATCAGTGTGCTGGATTATGGCTTTGATGTGACGAGTGCAGATGCTGAAACGCAACCCTTCTACACCATGACCTATCTCCCTGATGGGCAAACAATTTTGGATGCAGCCCAAGATCATCCCCTAGCCTATCAGCTTGACCTAATCCAGCAACTGCTCCAAGCGTTGGCCTACCTGCATCGACGTGAGGTTCTCCATCGTGACCTCAAGCCAGCCAATGTGTTGGTCCACCAAGATACCGTGTGTCTGTTAGATTTTGGGTTGGCCGTGACGCGTGATGAGGCCAGTGTCTTTGGCTCGGCTGGCACACCGCTCTATATGGCCCCAGAGTTATTTGACGGACAGCCCTATAGAGAGTGTTGAAAAGTATAAGGAAAACATTTAGAAACGAATATAATCAAGTATATTGTTAAAAAGCAAGAATGAGGAGTGATCTGAAAGCCAAGACACGATAGACAAGGGTTTATGGAGGGTGAGAAAAAAGGGAAAAGTTGCAAAGGAAAGAAGAGTAGGTGAAAATAAGAAGAGAGTGGAATGGGGTGGGAAAAGTTGTAGCGAACGGAGAAGGGATGATGAAACAAGAAAGCGGCTACGCAGCAACAGGGAAGGCGAAGGTCAACTGTACAGGCGAAGGATGAGGGTTGGTAGAGACAGGGGGCGGTGAACTAGATTGAGAGGACGGTAAGTCAGAATCAGGAGGAGACTCAATCCAATCGCCTCTGGCATAGAGCCATGAACGCCCTCCAATGGTCTTCAATCCATGCCCGTCAGGGATTGTCAGAGAGTACAGGACCATGTCTGTTAAGCCACATTTCCAACAGGTTAATGGGTCTTGACCAAAGGTCCGTATTCGTCGCTCACGCCATGTGAGCTTACATATCGCACGTCCTAACATGCTGCCAATCTGCTGCATTAGCTGCTTCACCTTCTCTTTCTTTCTTGGGGCATATAATCCATAATATCTTACCATCTTGAATTGTTTGGGTGGAATATGCCGAATGACATCGTGAATAAATTCCAACACGGGTACTTTCTTTGTCAGCAATACTGTCTTTCCACTTTCACTTCTATCTTTATATCTAAAGGTTATACTTTCGCCATCATACGATACAATTTGACTGTCTGCTATTGCCGGATGTCGCAAATACCTTCCTATGTATTTTCCTATCCCCTTTCCATCTTTTACTTTCGATTCGGCATTTACATAGAATCCATTCTTGTATCTCATAAACAAATCATTTATTAGTTTTATATACTCATATTCGTCCGGCATCTCTTCTCTCAATCTTATCAGCACCTCATATTTCCACTTGTTTCGTAGACTTTCGTATCGGATAAATGGTTGGCTTCTCCACCTTCCATTCTTATCCATCCCTCCTTCTGTTACCAGTGCATGTATGTGATAGTTTACTTTCATGTCTTTTCCATATGGGTGTAATGTTAGTACCACACCTGCATTATGTTTCATCACCTCCTTCAATATTTCATTTTATGCATCAAATAATACTTTCCTCCATTCCTTATTTTCCTCCAATATACCCCACAGCACATCCGGCACTGTAAACGTTATATGCCTATGCGGTACATTCCACAATCTTCCACTTAGCTCTTCTGCCCACTCATCTGCATATTTTTTTCCACATGAGCTACATATTCGACTTTTACAGGTAAATGGAACTTTTTTATCTTCTCCACAGTGTAAACATAGATAGGTTGCAAATCCATTCTTTGGGTTTTTACAGTCTAACATCTTTTCCACTTCTT
>JBCCFC010000264.1:0-12477 GCA_039029935.1 Chloroflexota bacterium | reverse complement strand
GCACGCCAAGCGGGTTTTTGGGCCCTGGAGGCATGTAGCGCGGCAGGCGCGGGTTTTTGCGCCGCATTGACGGCGTCGGGTTTTTGCCAAAAACTCGGTTTCTGAAACTCAACACCACCTTGATAGGACACAATCACCGCTGAATCACAGGCAAGAACAACCTGATCTCATCAACATCCGCTGGCACATCCTGCGCTGGCCCCTCAACGACCGTCACCTGCACCGTATCCAAGCTGGCATCCTCCTCAAACACATCACCATCACCGACCAATTCATTGGCAACCTGCAATGTAATTGTGTGCGTTCCCACGCTCAGGTCCGTCACTGAAACCGTCGCGCCGCGTGCCACCTCGCCATCCAAGTCCGAGGTCCACACCAAGCCATTGCCAAGAATAAAGCCAAGTTCCAAGTCATAGGCACTGCCCTGGAAGGTCAATCGTTGGCCTACTTCGGCGGTGATGGCCTCGGTGGGTGTGCCGATTCTCACCGTGACAGCGCGCTTAGGCACGGCAAAGCCAGATGCCATCTCATCATAGCTGGAGTTGATGCCATCGGTTGCCCAGACACGGAAGAGGCGGTCGGGTGGGATGATGCCTTCTGGCTCGTCATGCTCTTCGGTGATCATGGGCAGGTTGGTCAAGTCGATGGTCATCGCCGTTTCAGTGATACTTCGCACCACCCACATCCATGAGTGGCCGTTATCGGCTGAATATTGCACATTGTAATAGAGCGGCTCACCATCGGGTTCAGTCGCTGTCCAGGCCAGGTCTACGCTATCACCGTCGATGATGGTGCCAGCGGCTGGTGACGTGATGCGCACAGTGGGGACACCTGGTCTGGCCGTTGTATTGCCAACGACATTGTTGTCTGGGTCAAGGATATCAACATTGGTGACACCTTCAACATAGGGAACCAACTCAAGGATAACAACGACATCCTCGGCAAATTCGGCATCCGTTGGGGCTTCTGGTGAAGGTGGCCCGATATGAACGAGGTCTGGTATAAAGTTGTAGCGACTGAGTTCCACACCATCGCTATCCCTGAGCACAATGGTGTAAATATCTTCAGATGCCCCTTTGGTCTCCACATCTTCCACCTGATTGGCATTGGGCAGGACCATCAGTGGGGCCAGTGTCACCGCCCCTGTCTCGACGTTAATTTCGCCTGCAACTTGCAACAGGTCCAGCTGTCTTATATTGGCTGTATCGGCTGCATGAAGGACCGCAACGCCCATGCGCTGGAATTCATCCATAAGCTTTTCATAGGTATGATCGCTCACCCACTCTTTTTCACAGTAGCTCATGACATCGGTCCAGCTTGGGTCATAGAGTGCCTTGGTTTCGAGATCAAAGCCATAGATGGCACGGTCGCCAGACTGGGTAGGGCTGATGTTTGGTTCTGAGTATGGATAGTCAGGACGCCAAATGCCACTGCCACCGGATGCCCCACAGAAGGGGGTATGTGGACGGCTATAGGCATGACCCAATTCATGCCCGCCATACCAATCACCAAAACTGTCATCCGTATCCCAACCATAGCCCGACGAAGCGGGTGAACCCGTCGGTCCACAGCCAATCATGCCACCGCCATAGCCACGAGCAAACCCACCGCCATTATCCACAATGCCATAGTAGCTGGCCGTGTTATAGTTTGCCGGGTTGGACTGGCGGTCCCATTCCCGTTGCTCTCGGAGAAAATTATTCACACTCTGACAGGATGGCAGGCCAGAACCATCGTAGTGGGTGCGTCGTTCAACAATTAGCTCACTGATGGGGTAGGCTCGACGCAGCCAACTTTCCAGGCTATCCAGATGGAAATCGGCGGCGATATAGGTCCGGCCACCGCTGCTGTAGCTAACGTTATAGAGGACCAAACGCATGGGGGGAACCTGTTCAAAGTTGACCGTGACGCTGGCAGTGTTATTTCCTGTGTTGTTGCCTGTGTTGCTCTCGTCCACCGTGCCATCGGGGTTGACGTGTCCTGTGATGGTGACAGTGCCCTCACGATAGCCTGCTGGCAATTCAAAGAGGAAGGCGTCGTTTAACTGACCGCGATTGGGACCCGCGTAGACTGTGATGGCGTTGTTGGCATCACCATTCACAGGTAGCACGGTGGTTGATTGCCCATCCGATGCGCGTTGCACGGTTAGCTGTGCGGGTGCAACAATCGCACCACTGTCTGAGCGTACATGGAAACGCACAAACGTCTGTTTGTTGGCAACCAGCCGTACACTGTGGTTGAGGTCTTGGATGCCCTGTGTGACTTCCACGTTTTGGGCAATCAAGTCACCACCCGCAACCGGATTGTCCTCAAATTCGACATATAGTCGCGGCGCAGCAAAGGCATTGCCATCATAGGACTTGGCAACGCGTTTGCCAGAGCCGCGAATGATAAAGGTCATGCTGTTGCCCCTGCGCCATCCTGAACGTGCCACCACCTCAGCGACGACATCGGCCAAATTAGGTGATTGGTGTTTGACCCCTGTCTGGTTCCACGCAGGCACAGACCATGAAACCGATGCTGATGTGCGTGAGCGATCAGAGATGTTGTCGGTCGTGCGTGAGAATGTGGATGCATTGTCCGTGTCCTCGGCTTGGATGGTCAAGGCCGTTGATTCATCGTCGGATTCATCGACCTCAAACTCGATCCATGCGTTGTGGATAGTTGCATTTTGTGGGATCGCCAGATTGACAAAGCGTATACCCACATCCTGACTGCCGCTGTCCACAACCATCTCCAGATCACTGCTGCTGGTAGACACGCTGCCACCCGAACGGGTTTCCTCGGCATCATCGCTACCGCTGGCAACACGCACATCAATGACGCCAACAGATGGGTCCAAGGTTGGTGTGGGCGTTGGCGTAGGCAGTGGAGATGACGCTCCCGAGGTGTAGCGGTCAATCTCGACGCCAGCACGGGTGATAAAGCGGAAGGTGACACCCTCGTCATCTGCATCCACTATCATCGCGCCAAAGTCATCGTTGTAGCGTATCTGGCTACCCGGTATGGGGGCACCAAAATCATAGGCCGACCGTCCCCCCAGCCCGTTGACAAAATAGACAATGCCATCGCGCTCAATGCGCTCATAGTGATGGTCGTGTCCCATCAACACGGCGTCGGCACCCCACTCGGCAAAGTCCCACTGCATTCTGGTGTTGGAGCCATGTCGTCCCGATGAATAGCTGGCATGATGGAAGACAACCATCTGCCAACGAGCCGTCGAGGCCGCAAGCTGTGTTTGCAGCCAGTTCTGCTGACGGGCAAGGTCGGAGGAGTTGTCAATGGCCTCGTCGCTGTCAATCAGGAAGAAGTGGACAGGGCCTTGGATGACATCATAGTAACGTTCGGACCCCGATGTATCGCTGGTAGGCACACCGTTGCCGGGCAGATCAAAGTAGCTCAGATATTGCGGGATGCCCCCACCATCGTCATAGTCATGGTTGCCCGGTGAGGGGAAGAAAGCGTTGATGGCACTGTTGCCCCCCGCACAGCGTGACCCATTGTCTACATTTGCCAAGAAATCACAGTAGAACTGACCGACGGCTTGATCAAAGGAGATATTGCCATAACGGTTGTCTCCCACCGTCACGATAAAATCAACGTTTTGGTTGATGACCATATTGGCGACATCACCCTCTCTGGATGAGCCGTCGCCAAAATCACCAATCATGGCAAAGCGGACATGCTCGGAGACCACGCGTGTCGGCGTGGCTGTTGGCGTTGGCGTGAGGGTCGGCGTCTGTGTCACAGTTGGCGTTGGGGTGACAGTTGGGGTATTGGTGGGGAGTGGCGTGATCGTCCCTGTAGGCGTATTGCTCGGTGTCGGCGTGATTGATGGCGTTGGTATAATAGAGGGCGTCGGTGTCACCGTTGGCGTCAAGGTGGGCAATGGCGTTGCTGTTGGCGGCGGCGGTGTGCCGCTGCTAAACTCAATCACCAAACGCGGGGCATTGCTGCGGCTCTCGTCATAGGATGTCCCCGACCGTCGCCCTGTCCCCTCGATGATAAAGGCCATGCTGTTGCCCGCAGCCCAGCCCGCACGATCCACGATTTCCTGCACAATGTGCGCCAAGCTGGGTGTCTGTTCATGCGCATCCGTGGTCTCCCATGCAGGCACATCAAACCACACCACGTCGCTGTCGGTCGTGGGCCGGTCGGTCACATTATAGAGGCTGGTACGGAACTGCTCGGCATTGTCCGCTGCCTGACCAAAAATCAACAGATGGGCAAAATCGGTGTCAACACGGTCCGCCTCAAAATCAATGTAGGCATTCTGGATATGCGCATAGGGTGGAATCGCCACATTGTTAAAACGCAAGCCAACCGTCTGCACACCCAACGTGCCAAAGTCGATGCCCAACTCCAGGTCGCTGCTGTCCATATACATGTAGCCATCGGTCAGCCGCTCCTCGACATCATCCGAATAGTGGTTGATGGGGATTTCGATACGCTGTACAACCGTTGGGATGACTGTCTGGGTTGGCGTGGGTGTGGGAATCGGCTCGGTGCTGTTCTCGCTAAACTCTACGACGAGCATGGCGGCGGCACTGGCATTGCCCTCATAGGACTCCGCTGAACGCTCGCCCGTGCCTTCAAAGACAAAGACCATGCTGCTACCCGCTGACCAGCCACTGCGATTCACAACCTCTTGGACAAGGGTTGCCAAATTGGGTGTCTGGTATATCTCATCTTCGGTCCATGCACCAATGTCAAACCACTCCACCCATCCATCGGTCTGCACACGGTCGGTTAGATCATACAATTGCGTGGTGAATGGCGGGGCATGGTCTGCATCTTGTATGTCAATAAATAGATCGGTTGCTTCATTATTATCATCCTCTGCTTGGAAGACAATATAGGCATTGCCAATGGTCGAGCCTTGCGGAATATCTAGCCCATTAAAGCGCAACCCCACTGTCTGCTCGCCCAATGTCCCCGGGTCCTCACCCAACTCAAGGTCGCTGCTATTCATGTACATCAGGCCATCACTAAAGCGTTCCTCAACATCGTCCGAGCCATTGTTGACGCGCACCTGAATGCGCCGCTCAACGGTGGCGACAGGTGTGGGTGTTTGGGTGGATGTGGCTGGTGGGTCCAGCGTGATCTCATCAAACTCGACATGGAGCAGCGGGGCTGCACTGGGCTTGCCGTCATAGGATTCTGCTCCGCGCTCGCCTGTGCCTTCGATGATAAAGACCATGCTGTTGCCTGATTGCCAGCCAGCACGGTTGACAATCTCTTGCACAATGGTCGATAGATCGGGTGTTTGATGAAGCTCATCCTCGCTGACCCATGCCGGAATATTGGACCAACCCACACTGGCGGCACCCTTGGTACGGCTGGTGAGGTTGTGGATACTATCCTCAAACGCGGGCGCATTGTCGCTGGCTTGGGCAAAAATGGAGACCGATGTGCTTTCCGACCCGCCACTGTCCGTCTCAAACTCAATGTACGCACGTGTGATTTTTACATTGTGCGGAATGGCAAGGTTGGGGAAGCGTAGTCCCACTGTCTGCTCACCCAGCGTGCTGGGGTCATCTCCCAACTCCAAATCGCTGCTATCCAGATACATGGTTCCATCCGACAATCGCTCTTCTACATCATCGGATGATGCCGCAATCCGTACATCGATCACACCATCTGCTGCCCCAATGATGGTGGGCGGTGGTGTAAGCATTGGCGTGGGTGATAGAGTGGGTGATGGCGTTGACGTTGGTGTGGAGGTCGGTGTGAAGGTCGGTGTGACTGTATCAGCAGAGGGTGCGATTGTATCTGTGGCTGTTGGGGTGGCTGTTGATGGGGCTATTTCTGTCGAGGTGGCAGAGGGTGTCAAAGCAGCGGTCGGTGTTGACGTACTGGTTTCCGTTGGTGATGGGGTCGGCGTGGCCGTCAACGTTGGGGAACTGGTTTCTGTTGGCGTCGCTGAAGGTATCAGTGTGGGTGTCGTCGTCAACGTGGGTGTACTTGTCCCTGTTGGCGACGCTGAAGGCGTGGGTGTAGCAGTTACAGTAGGTGTTGCAGTAGGTGTTGCAGTAGGTGTTGCAGTAGGTGTTGCAGTCGATGTCGCAATGGGTGTATTTGTGCTCGTGGAGGACGGTACGGGCGTAGCAGTGGGGGTCGCTGTCGATGTTTCAGCCGTTGATGTAGGAGTCGATGTGGCAGTCGATGTCGGGGTTGGTGTTGACGTTGCAGTCGATGTTGAGGTCGGTGTCGCTGTTGGTATACTGGTGACAATCGCAGGACACTCTGGTGCGCTGGTCAGATAAGGACTATAGACAACATTGCTATTGACACTATCCCCAGAGCCACTTGCAACACCGCTAGGCCCATTCGCAGCCCCCCACCAATTGTTGCTGGCTTGGATATTGTTGCCCGCGACATGATGCACATCCGACCCACTTGTGGTCGAGTTGCTGACAATACAACTTTGGCTGATGGTCGTCGTCTGGCTTCCACTATTACTCTGGTAGAGTGCCCCCCCATCAACCCCGGCACTGTTGCCAATCAGTGTGCTGTTTGTCATGGTCAGATCACTGTCATAGACATAAACACCACCACCATCAAAGGTCGTCGCCGTGTTATTGCTCAGAGCCGTGTTATTGATTTGTACCGAACTGCCATTGACCGCGTAGATACCGCCACCGTCAACCTGTGCAACATTGCCCGATATCGTGCTGTCGGCAATGGTGACTGTACTACTAAACACAGCTACACCACCACCGTCAGAGGTCTGCGCTTGATTGTCAGAGATGGCGACATTGGCAAGTGAAAGACTGCTATTTGTGCCAACATAAATGCCACCACCTCGATTCTGTACGACATTGCCCGATATGACACTGTTGTTGGTAATGGTCAAGAAACTGGTATAACGAATAAATATCCCACCACCATCTTCCGTTGACGTGTTGGAAAAAATATTGCTGTTGCTGACAGTGACATGGCTGTCTGTGGTGACACGCACCCCGCCCCCATCCGAGCCAGAACGGTTTTGATAGATATCGCTATTGGTAACGATGAGTTGGCTATTGTTGTTAACACGAATACCACCACCGTCGTCCCCTGTGGCCTCGTTGTCAAAAATGCGGCTGCTCGAAACCGTCAACGTGCTGTTGTCAACACGAATGCCGCCGCCATCATCCGCTGCCACATTGCCATAGACATCGCTGTTGGTCAACGTTGCCACACTGCTGTCATCAATGTATGCACCGCCACCATCATCGCTGGAGGCGTTGCCCGCAATCTTGCTATTCACAACGGTGAGCGTACTATCCTCAACATAGACCCCGCCACCGCGACTGGTCACCGTGTTGCCTGTAATCAAGCTGCTGTTGGTCAACGTTACCGCTGCCCCGCTGTCTGCAAAGATGCCCCCACCCGTCGCAACCCCTGCACCACCCTGTACGGTGACATTGCTCACGGTCAATTGACCACCGCTCCCGCTCTGCCCATCCACATGCAAAATGCGAAAGCTGGGGCTGCCATCTGTCCGCTGAATGGTTCCATTTTGAATGGTCACGACACTGGTAACGGAGGGCAAGCCATTGTCTCCATTCTCCGCATAACCCGCAGGCGCACTCATCAGGCTGATGATCAAGCTGTTAAGGTCGATGACATCGGCGGCGGCACTGTCGCTATCCACACAGCCACCCGAATCACTATCACCGTTGGCCGTGATAATGGCCTCAGCAAGGTCACATGTCCCAGCCCCCAGCGTAGTTGCATCCACTGTGATGGTCCCTGCATAAAGCGCAGGTGTGCCGGAGGTCAACAGCAACGTCGCCCCCAGTGTGCCTGCAAGGGCTACTTTGGTCAACTGTTGCATATAGTTCTGGGTGAACTGCTGCGTAAATTGCTGCAAAAATTGTTTAGCAAGTTGTGGATATTTGGCCGTGTATTTGGTGATTAGCGCAAGCCCCTGTTGCCCCGCCTCAGCCCAATGGCTCGCCCAGTGTTCTGGACTTACGGTAACACTCGGCTCAATCAAACGATGTGGTTGATTGGTATCTCTCTTCGATGGTCGCATTGGTCTTTCCTCAATGATTTTCTATGATGTGAAAGCTGTGAAACATAAATACGGATAGCTCATCAAATCATCTTCAGCCATATCCGCGTTAAACGCAGGTATGGATCAAATTAAATCAATCTGTGTTTGGCCGTATCAGTGTTTTTATGAGGTAGTTTTGTTTGGCTATGTTTTATGATAAGCTTAGGTCGTCTATGCAGTATACCATAGCTGACGAACTAACAAAATTGTAAATAAATGTGAAATAATTCTGAATAATCAGTAGAAATTTTTAGAGGTTTTACTAAAATGATACATAAAGACCAATTTTTAACATCAGAACAACGTGCGCATTGGGAAGAACACGGCTATGTCATCCTACCCAATATCGTCCCACAGGCTAACGTGGACGCCGTGATTGACGCCATCTGGACCTTTTTGCAGGTAGACCGCAACGACCCCGAAACGTGGTATGACGCACCGATCAGCAAGCACGGTATGTTGGAGATGTATCAGCATCAGTCTCTCTGGGATAACCGTCAACACCCTGACATTCACCGCGCCTTCACCGATATCTGGGACACAGAAAAGCTGTGGGTGAGCATTGACCGCGCCAACATGAACCCACCCGCCCGTCAACCAGACTGGGACTATCATGGCATGTTCCATTGGGATGTCGATGTCTCTCAGAAGCCGCTCCCCTTCATGGTGCAGGGTGTCCTCTTCCTCGCCGATACCGATGCCGATCAAGGTGGCTTTCAATGCGCACCCGGCTTTCACCATAAAGTTGCTGACTGGGTGAAGGCCCAACCCGAAGGCAGTTCCCTACGCCCCAACCCCGACGAGTTTGACATCCAGACCATCCCCGGCAAAGCAGGTGACTTGCTGATCTGGCACAGTCTGCTCCCACATGGCAACAGCCGTAATCATAGCACCCAACCTCGACTAGCGCAGTACATTACCATGTCACCACCGCCTACGGATGCCAGTGTGCGTGAGGAAAAGCGCTCGCACCGCATTGAGGCATGGCAGAACCAAGTGACGGCGTGGGATAAGCCTGCTGGTGATACGCGTGGGTTTGAGCGTGAATATTTTGATGTGGCTGTGTTGAGTGAGTTGGGTGAGAAGTTGTTAGGGGTGAAAGAGTGGAGGTCGTGAATTAAAAATTGTATGCAATTTGAGCGGATGTCGAGGTACGTAATCGGCACTCGAAAGCCACAATGGGGCATGTGGAGGATTTTCTAGAAAAGATTGAAATCTTTCAGTAGAAGAACCGTTATCAATCAAGATTAAGCGATAAGTTTACCGAATCACGATTTAAATAGGCAGACTCCATCACAAATTGATGAACCAGCGGGCCTAACTCGAAATCTGTGTGTTGACGGTTGAGGAAGGGTTTGATAAGCGCGTCAAATCGTCGAATCTCACGTATCAACCCCGTCCGTTGCGCCAGCAAATGATTGAATTGCACATCACACCCCGCAATCGGCGGTGGGTATGAGCGAATTTCCGCCACCACCGACGCTTTCTGCTCAGTCAAGGTTTGCTGAATTTCTTGTGCAAACTCTAATACAGTTTCGTTATCATAACGCATACTACCCATGATAATCCTCCTGATAGAAAGGGCTGAAAAGTTGAAAGTTGAAAGTTGAAAGTTGATTGTTTACTCTTCCCTCTTCCCTCTTCCCTCTTCCCTCGTCGCATACATGCCAACCAACCTTGCCATAATCACCGTGATGTAAAGGACACCAATGATGGCCTCAATACTGGCAATCGACCGCGCCTACATAGAGCGGGACAAACATCACCCCCAGCAACAGATACACTGCACACGCTGCATAGATGACATCGCGTGTCACTGTCTTTGTGTAAAAAAATACGGTGTGTCGGTACTCGGTGTGTCGGTACCGATTACCGACCTACCGACTTACCGACTTACCAATCCTTCCATCAGTGCGAATGCTCATAATGATGCGCCAACACATCAACACCAAAATCGTTCTCTGGATCGCGCCAGACTGAATGGACGTGGTTGGCATCATTCTGGATGTTGTCATGCTCGATTAAGAAGCGCGGGCCTTGCAAGCGATAGTAATGGGGTTGTTGTGGTTCAGTCGGCCCTGCCCATACAAAGTGCATGTTTTCGATGCCCCGTGCTTGGATGCTTTTCATCTCAATTTCGGCCAATTCATCTGGCATTCGATAGAGATATTCACCGATTAGAGCCAGCATGATTTCCTGTTGTGCATCGGTCATCTCGCTGGCCGCGATGCCCTTGGGTTTGGTTGTATAGCGCACAGCCTCCAGATGAGTCGGCTTTGTCCCCAGCACCTTCATCCAATGCTCACCACCCGCAAACTGCTGGGCAACGGTTGGCGGGTCCTCAATGCCCTCTGTCCGTGTCGGCAGCATTCCTTCAAGCACTTTAGGTCGATTGAGCGAGACGAGATCAGGTGGGGCAACGTTGGTGACAATGGCGTGGTGACGCTGGTGTTCATCCAGCGCATAGACCAGCTCACGCCCCAAATCTTCGGTGGCTCCCAACGGACGCAGCCAGCTTGTACGCCCTAGTGGAGAACTTGCCGGATTGGAGCCAAAGAAGGTTGGTGTAGGGGCAACAATGCGCCCACCAGCAATGGTATAGTTGAGCGAGATGTGGTGTCCCTCAAAGCGCCAGCCCCAAGGCTTTTGTCCGTCTGGTGTATCAAAGATGGTGAGGTGATAGAGATGTGAATCACGCCACCAAGTGTCGGTCGTCCATCCCTCGAGCCTATCCAACGTTGTCTCTAAGCCCATAATCGTCGAGGCGGTGACATAACCAGAGCGGCTTAATCCTGTTGCGACCAGCTTTTGGCACAAGCGCTGTTGGTTACGGTCCATGTCATTAAAGGTGATACCGTTGCGTGGGGTCGGTGTATAGTGCCATTCAGTGCGGCTCTCTTGATCGCTCATGGGGAGAATGGTCTTGGCCCGTTGGTCTGTTGACAGACTTGCCAGAAAGTTTGAGGCCGCTTCACCCATGCGCTGTACAAGCTGCGCTGCACCATCACCATAAAATAAATTTTTACCGTTGGCTGTCATATGTTATCTCCCTATTGTTTATGCCCTAGAGCCAATATCGACTCATTTAGAATTTTACTGTTTCCCAGCATCATCCGTCAATCTAGTAAAAATGACACTCAACACACACACTCATCATCACAACAATCCAAATCATCCAAAAACATCTGATAGCGTCGATAGGGTGCAAACACGGCATCAAGTTCATCTGCCGTCATGCCCAAACGTGTGCCAATGGCATTGGCGATGATAGCAAAGCGCTGGCGAAATTTGTAGATGAAACAGAAGATGAGGTTGCCATGCCGCACAAATGGTCCGGAAAGAAACAACCCCGGTGTCCTGCGTGATTCATCGGCCTCTTGCGTCAACCACACATAGCCACCTTCTGGATGTCGCTCTAACAAATGCTCAATCATCGGCAAACTGCCTGTAAACCCTGTTGCCAGAACTGGTGGGGAGTCGGTATGCAGTACCTGATCATCGGTCGTGTGTACTGTAACGCCTGCGCCTGCTCGGTTCCGTTCAATCGAAACAACACCTGTTTTCATCAGCTCAAGCTGCCCTGTTTCCATTGCGGATCGTAATCGGCCAAGTGTATAGGGTGACAACACCAGACTAGGGTCCGGTCCAGCAAATTCCCAAGGCGAGTAATCATCCAATACACGAACACGTTTGCCCAACTGCACGAGGTTGATGGCCGCATCTATGCCGCTTTCATAGCCACCAATAACAATGAACTCATCGCCGTTCACAACAAAATCAGCAGTACCCCAATCTCGTACAACTGCATTGTGGATACAGTATTCACCGCCATCAAATGGCACTAGGTTAGGGTATTGAAATTCACCTGCCGCCCAAACCAAAAAGTGGGATTGTAGTATTCCAGCCGATGTTTCCAGCAAAAAGCTGGCGGTTTGTGCAGGCTCGCACGGATTGCCGTTTGCATCCAATGTTTGTACACCAGCCACATCAACCTCAGTCTGGATGGGTAGCTGATAATGGTCGGCGACCGACCGCAGATAGGAAGCGTACTCAGCCCCACTGAGATGCTCTTGCTGCAAGCTGAACGCGGGTGAGGTTGTATGTGTCACCGCATTTAAATCAAGCAAGCCAAAGCCATTGCTCGTAAACGAGGGTGTAATGAAGCGCATCTGTTGCGGCCAGCGCGCAAATGAGGCCCCTACCTTATGGCGATCAATCAGCGTAAAGTTGGTTAACCCCATATCACGAAAGACAGCCCCCATGCCAATTCCTGCTGCGCCCGCGCCAACAATAATAATGTCGTACATATTGCTTTTGTATGAAATTTGTAAAGTTAAAAAAGCTTTCAGCTAATCAGCCGTCAGCTTGTAAGCCTGTGTGCTGAAGTGCTGACAAGCTGACTGGCTGACAAGCTGACTGGCTGACAAGCTTTT